>NZ_JBHYTK010000105.1:0-29082 GCF_042749255.1 Streptomyces sp. NPDC059524
CCCACCCGGGGCCGGGGGCACCGCCCCCCCCAGCCCCCCCCGGGCCGGGAGCCGCGATCGAAACGCGCGGCCCCCGGCCCGTAGGCGTCAGGCGTCAGGCGTCCGCGCTCCGCGCAGCGAGCGCTCGGGACACCCCCGCACGGGACTCCGAGACGAGGCGGCGGAGTGCCGCGTTCGGCCCAGCAGACTCCAGCCAGGAATCCGTAGCCGCAAGCGTCGACTCCGAGACCTGAAGCGCCGGATACAGCCCAATGGCGATCTGCTGAGCGATCTCGTGGGACCGCGACTCCCACACCTCACCCAGCACCGAGAAGTACCGCTCCGAGAACCCGGCCAGCAGCTCCCGCTGATCGCTCTGCACGAACCCCGCGATCACGGCCTCCTGCACCGCGTTCGGCAACTGGTCCGACTCCACGACGGAGGCCCACGCCGCCTCCTTCGCCTCCAGCGTCGGACGGGCCGCCCGAGCCGTCGCCGCGTGCCGCTCACCCGCAGCCGTCCGGTCCCGCTCGTACTCCGCGGCGATCTCCGCCTCGTCGTAGCGGCCCACCGCCGCGAGCCGCTCCACGAACGCCCAGCGCAGCTCCGTGTCCACGGCCAGACCCTCGACGACCTCCGAGCCGTCGAGCAGCGCCTCGAGCAGGTCGAGCTGCTCCGGCGTACGGGCCGTCGCCGCGAACGCGCGGGCCCACGCCAGCTGGTGGTCGCCGCCCGCCTCGGCCGTCCGCAGGTGCGCGAGCGTCGCCTCCGTCCAGCGGGCCAGCAGCGCGTCCCGGCGGGCCGGGTCCGCGTACAGGTCGATCGCCAGCTTCACCTGCCGGTGCAGCGACTGCACCACACCGATGTCGGACTCCTTGGCGACACCCGAGAGCACCAGGTCCAGGTACGCGCTCGTCGACAGCTCCGCGTCCCGCGTCATGTCCCAGGCCGAGGCCCAGCACAGCGCGCGCGGCAGCGACGCCTCGAAGTCACCGAGGTGCTCCACGACGTACGCCAGCGACTTCTCGTCCAGCCGGACCTTCGCGTACGACAGGTCGTCGTCGTTCAGCAGGATCACGGCCGGGCGGTGCTTGCCGACGACCTCGGCGACCTCGGTCGACTCCGTCGCCGTGACGTCCAGCTCGAAGCGCTCGCCGCGCAGCAGCTTGCCGCTCTCGTCGTCCAGGTCGTAGAAGCCGATCGCGATGCGGTGCGGGCGCAGCGTCGGCTCGCCCTTGGCGCCCTCGGGCAGCGCCGGCGCCTCCTGCCGGACGGCGAACGAGGTGATGACGCCGTGCTCGTCCGTCTCGATCTCCGGCCGCAGCACGTTGATACCGGCCGTCTCCAGCCACGCCTTCGACCAGGCCTTCAGGTCCCGGCCGCTGGTCTCCTCGAGCGCGCCGAGCAGATCGCTCAGCCGCGTGTTCCCGAACGCGTGCCGCTTGAAGTACGCCTGCACGCCCTGGAAGAACTCGTCCATGCCGACGTACGCGACGAGCTGCTTGAGCACCGACGCGCCCTTGGCGTACGTGATGCCGTCGAAGTTGACCAGCACGTCGTCCAGGTCACGGATGTCGGCCATGATCGGGTGCGTGGACGGCAGCTGGTCCTGCCGGTAGGCCCAGGTCTTCATCGAGTTCGCGAACGTCGTCCACGAGTGCGGCCACTGCGAACCCGGCGCGTACGCCTGGCAGGCGGCCTCGGCGAACGTCGCGAACGACTCGTTCAGCCACAGGTCGTTCCACCACTCCATGGTGACCAGGTCGCCGAACCACATGTGCGCCAGCTCGTGCAGGATCGTCGCCGCCCGCACCTCGTACGCGGCGTCGGTCACCTTGGACCGGAACACGTACTGGTCGCGGATGGTCACCGCGCCCGCGTTCTCCATGGCGCCCGCGTTGAACTCCGGCACGAAGAGCTGGTCGTACTTGGCGAACGGGTATGCGTAGTCGAACTTCTCCTGGAACCAGTCGAAGCCCTGCCGCGTCACGTCGAAGATCGCGTCCGAGTCGAGGAACTCGGCCAGCGACGGCCGGCAGTAGATCGCCAGCGGCACCGACTGGCCCGTCTCCGCGTTCTCGTACGACGAGTGCACCGCGTGGTACGGGCCCGCGATCAGCGCCGTGATGTACGTGGAGATCCGCGGCGTCGGCTCGAACACCCACAGGTCGTCCTTGGGCTCCGGCGTCGGCGAGTTGGAGATGACGGTCCAGCCCGCCGGCGCCTTCACCGTGAACTGGAACGTCGCCTTCAGGTCCGGCTGCTCGAACGAGGCGAACACGCGCCGCGCGTCCGGCACCTCGAACTGCGTGTACAGATAGGCCTGTTCGTCGACCGGGTCCACGAAGCGGTGCAGGCCCTCGCCCGTGTTCGTGTACGCGCAGTCGGCGACCACCCGCAGCACGTTCGGCCCCGAGGCCAGGTCCGGCAGCGCGATCCGGGAGTCCCGGAACACGGCGGCGGCGTCCAGCGACCGCCCGTTCAGCTCGACCTCGTGCACGGCGTCGGCGATCAGGTCGACGAAGGTCTCGGCACCGGCCTCCGCGCTCGCGAAGCGGACGGTGGTCACCGACCGGAAGGTGCCGCCCTCCTGGGCTCCCGAGAGGTCGAGATCGATCTCGTAGGAGTCAACGGTGAGCAGCTTCGCCCGCTGCTGCGCCTCTTCACGGGTCAGGTTGGTCCCAGGCACGCGGTCATCTCCAATGGCGTTCTACTGGCGGTCTACGCTTGTGACGTTTCGGGTCATCCTTCCACGAGGGGTACGGGAAGGCGATGTCCATTTTCCGCCGGTGAAACCGCGCACCGCGCACCACCGTGGAGGACATGACCAGGTACGACGCACAGCCCATCGCAGCCACCGCGCTCAAGGAACTGCGCACCACCGACGACGCGGGCCGCCCCTGCGCGCCCTACACGGCGACCGAAGCCGACGCGGGCTCACCGCTCCGCTGCTGCCTGCGCCCCATCGAGCCCGGCGAGCGCATCGCCCTCGTCTCCTACGCGCCGCTGCGCCGCTGGGCCGCCGCGACCGGAGCACAGCCCGGCGCCTACGACGAACAGGGCCCCGTCTTCCTCCACGCCACCCCGCAGGACTGCCCCGGCCACGTCCCCGACCCCGACCGCTACCCCTTCGACCGCCCCGGCGCCCTGCGCACCCTGCGCCGCTACGACACCCGCGGCCACATCGCCGGCGGCCGCCTGCTGGAACTCCCCGCCGACGCGACGACCGCCCTCGACGCCGCCCTCGACGAGGCCTTCGCCGACCCCGAGGTGGCCCTCGTCCACGTCAGGGCGGTGGAGTACGGCTGCCTCCACTTCACGGTCGAACGCCCCCGGACCCGCTGACCGGCCGCACCCGGACACACCTCAGGGGCGGCCACCGGAAGAACCGGCGACCGCCCCTGACGACGGAGGACGTGCCCCCTACTTCTTGGCGGACAGCTCCTGCGCCACCAGCTCCGCGATCTGCACCGCGTTCAGCGCGGCGCCCTTGCGGAGGTTGTCGTTGGAGATGAACAGCGCCAGACCGTTCTCGACCGTCTCGTCGTTGCGGATACGGCCCACGAACGAGGCGTCCTGGCCGGCGGCCTGCAGCGGCGTGGGGATGTCCGACAGCTCGACACCCTCGGCCGCCGCCAGCAGCTCGGTGGCGCGCTCGACGCTCAGCGGACGGGCGAAACGGGCGTTGACCTGCAGCGAGTGCCCGGAGAAGACGGGGACCCGGACGCACGTGCCGGAGACCTTCAGCTCGGGGATCTCGAGGATCTTGCGGGACTCGTTGCGGAGCTTCTGCTCCTCGTCCGTCTCGTTCAGACCGTCGTCCACGATCGAACCGGCCAGCGGCAGCACGTTGAACGCGATGGGCCGCTTGTAGACGTTCGGCTCCGGGAAGTCCACGGCGCCACCGTCGTGCGTCAGCTTGTCCGCGTCGGCGACGACCTTCTGCGCCTGCCCGTGCAGCTCGGCCACACCGGCCAGGCCCGAACCGGACACGGCCTGGTACGTCGCGACGACCAGCGCCTCCAGACCGGCCTCGTCGTGCAGCGGACGCAGCACGGGCATGGCGGCCATGGTCGTGCAGTTCGGGTTGGCGATGATGCCCTTGGGGCGGTTCGCGATCGCGTGCGGGTTGACCTCCGACACGACCAGCGGAACCTCGGGGTCCTTGCGCCAGGCGGACGAGTTGTCGATCACGACCGGGCCCTGGGAGGCGACCTTCTCCGCGAGCGCCTTCGACGTGGCACCACCGGCGGAGAACAGCACGATGTCCAGGCCCGTGTAGTCGGCCGTCGACGCGTCCTCGACCGTCACACCGTCCAGCACCGACCCGGCGCTGCGCGCGGAGGCGAACAGCCGCAGCTCCTCGATCGGGAAGGCCCGCTCGACCAGGATCTTGCGCATGACCGTGCCGACCTGACCGGTGGCTCCGACGATTCCGACCTTCACAACAGGTTCCTCCGTACGTGCGTGCGGCCATCCGGCCTGGGGGTACGTCCATGATGCGTCTGTCCAGGACCGGCTTGTCCAATCGATTCGACCTGGAAGTCCTCGGAAGTCGCTGTCCCGGGTGACCGATTCACTCCGTCTTGTCGCTAAATATCAATGACCCTAAATCCTGTCGAGCCGGGCATACCCCCTCGCTCTTCAGTGTGCCTCGGCGTATGCCGTGCGTCCCACCCTGTGGATTACTCGCCGGTTGTGAACAACTCCGCCACTCGTGCCGGTGGCCTCGGCCGACACCTCTGGTCAGCCTCCTGGCCTGTTGCCTAGCGTGTTTGTGGTCGAAAGGGGGTGAGTCGGTTGATGCGTATGTACAAGTTCCTGCTGCGGCCCACCACGGGTCAGGACGCTGCATTGCGGGCGATGCTGCGTGATCATTGCTCGCTCTACAACGGTGCGCTGCAGGAGCGTCGGGACGCCTGGCGGCACGGGTCGCGGACGAATGTCGGGTACGGGGACCAGTCGGCCCAGCTCAAGGAGATCCGGGCCTTCGACCCCGAGCGGCAGGGGCGCTGGTCCTTCTCCTCGCAGCAGGCCACGCTCAGGCGGCTGGACAAGGCGTTAGCCGCGTTCTTCAAGAGGGTCAAGGCAGGCCTCAGCCCTGGATACCCCCGTTTCAAGGGGGTCGGGCACTTCGACACGGTGACCTTCCCCAGGGACGGGGACGGCTGCCGCTGGGACTCCACCCCGCACGAGCACCAGACCCGCGTACGTCTCCTGGGCGTCGGGCATGTCCGCGTGCACCAGCACCGGCCTGTGCTCGGCCGGGTCAAGACGGTCTCGGTGAAGCGGGAGGGACGCCGCTGGTATGTCGTCCTCGCCTGCGACGAAGTCCCTGTCACCCCCCTGCCCGCTGTCGGCAGCGCCATCGGCATCGGCATCGACATGGGCGTCACACACTTCTTCACCGACTCCAACGGCAACCACGTCGACAACCCGAAGTTCCTCGCCGTGATGTCCGAGAAGCTGGCCGCGGCCCAGCAGCACCTCTCGACCTTTCCTCAGCGCAGCAAGAAACGTACGAAGAGGCACCGGGCCGCCGCCCGCAAGGTCGCCAGAATCCATGCGAAGATCCGGCGCCAGCGGCTCGACCACCACCACAAGCAGGCCCTCGACCTCGTACGTCGGCACGCCGTGATCGGTCACGAGAAGCTGAGCACGGCGAGGATGACCAGAGCGCCCGCGCCCAGGCCTCACCCGGAGAACACCGGCGCTTTCCTTCCGAACGGCGCGGCCGCGAAGGCCGGGCTGAACCGCAGCATCCTCGACGCGGGTTGGGGACAGTTCCTGCGCATCCTGGCGGACAAGGCTGAGAGTGCCAGTCGCCGAGTGATCGCAGTGGACCCCCGCAACACCTCCCGCACCTGCCCGCCCGTCATCGGCGGATGCGGGCACGTGGCCAAGGAGAACCGCGTCACGCAAGCGACGTTCGAGTGCGTCAGATGCGGCCTGGGCGAGAACGCCGACCGCGTGGCCGCGCTGAACATCCTGCACAGGGCCGGGCGGGCCCTCTGCGCGGCGGCCCGGCCGCCGGCGTAGGAAGCCCACCGCGTCAGCGGTGAGCGGAGTCACTGTCCGACCCTCGGGACGCTGTGCGACAGGCCACAGAATCCGTCGAACCTTTCGGGGGGCTCCGGCGTCGTAGGACACACGAAGCAAGGGGGAGGGGCATTGCTGCGGAGCATGCGCAGGCCGGGGCGCGGGCGGGCCGACGACCCGCTGGACGCGGCGGTCGAGGACCGGGTCCGGGCCGTCCTCTCGCTGGGCGGGGTGCCGTACGCGGATCTGCCGGACGGCGTGCAGCAGGTGCGGCTGCGCCTTCTGGAGCGGGCGGCGAAGGGGCAGGAGGCGCCGCGCGACGTGTCGGCGTGGGCCGCGGTCGTCGCCTCCAACCTGGCCATGGACTGGCACCGGGCCCGCCGCCGCCAGGAGCGCCTCGGCGAACGTCTGGCCTCCCTGCGCCAGGAGAACGCCCGGGACGCGGCCGACACCCGCGTCCTGTCCATGGCGGTCGCGCAGGGCCTGGACCAGCTGCCCGACCAGCAGCGGCAGGTCGTCGTCCTGCGCTTCTACGCGGATCTGCCGGTCCGCGACATCGCGGCGGAGCTCGGGGTGCCCGAGGGCACGGTCAAGAGCCGGCTGCACACGGCGGTCCGGGCGCTGCGGGCCCGGCTGCACGAACAGGAGGTGGTGTGACGTGCCGGACGAGACGCACGAGGACCGGCTCCTGATGCGGGCCCTCGCCGGTGAGCCGCTGCCCGGGGACGATCCGGAGGCCGCCGCGATCGAGGCGGACCTCGGGTTTCTCCGCGATCAGCTGCACGGACTGGGTGACACCCTCGCCGCCCGCGCGGAGCCGGCCCGGAACCCGGCTGCGGCTCCCGCCCGGCGGCGCCGGCCCTTCCGTATCGCGGTCGGCGCCCTGGTCGCCGCCTGCGCGGCCTCGCTCGCGGGCGGCCTGGTGTGGCTGGGCGTGAACGGGGCGGGCACTCCGGCGCTGAGCAGCGCCGACAAGGCCGCGGGAGCCAAGGCGGGGGAGGACGCCAAGCGGACCCCCGAGGGATTCGTGGCCTGCTCGGCCCTCATCGCCGAGGGCACGGTGCTCCGGGTCGATCCCGTGCCGGGCACCCGCCAGGACCGGATCACGCTGCGCGTCACGCGGTACTTCAAGCCGGAGACGGGCGCGCGGACGGTGACGTTCCCGATGGACCGGGACGTGCTGCCGCGCCTGAAGCCGGGCGACCGCCCGCTGATCAGCATTCCCGTGGGGTCCCGGGAGCCGGACAACTGGGCCCTGGGCAAGGACCGCACGCCGCTGCGCACGATGGTCGTCGAGGCGCTTCCCGGAGCGAAGAACCTTCCGTGCGACCACGGCTGAAACAGAAAAGAGGCGGGCGCCGGTCGTGGAGACCGGCGCCCGCCCACCGCGGTCGCTCAGGACTACGGGGTGACCTTCTCGATCTTCACGTTGCCGACGCCCGCGGCGACGCCGCGCTCGTTCAGCAGCTGCACCTGGCCGAAGAACTCACGGCCCTCCGGCGCGGCGGCCGCGGCGGTGACCTGGGCGGTGACGTCCGTGGACGCACCGTTGGCCAGCGACACGGTCTTGGACTCGTCGACCTTCACCGTGCCGAGGGACGGCGAGTAGAAGACGTCGACGTAGTCGTACGCGGTCGAACCGGACGGCACCGAGTAACCGGCGACCTCCACCGTGTACGTACCGGCGGCCGGCTTGTCGATGCTGACGGACTCCTCGGAGTCGCCGTCGGCGGACGAGGCGACCGGCTTGCCGTCCTTGAGGACCGTCAGGTCGAGGTCGGCGGCCTGGTCGGAGACGTTGCCGATGCTGACGTCGAGCCGCTCGGCGCCCTCGGGCACCTCGACGGTCGTGGTCTGCGTGGCACCGTTCGCGATGCTGGGCCGCGTGGACTTCGAGGAGCCGAGCGGGCCGCCCTGCAGCTTGCCGCCGTCGATCGCGGCGAAGTTGTTCGTCACCTTCCACGACACGTCGGCCGGGGTACCGACCTTCGCCTCGGGGAGCGTCTGCACGGCCGGGTCGAACGCGGCACCGAGCGTCTCGACGTCCAGCGTGTACGGGTTGTCGAGGAGCGGCGACGTACGGCGCGACTCGACCTCGATCTCCCAGACACCGGCCTGCGGGTCCGCGTAGGAACGCAGGTCCGGGCGGCAGGTGTTGGCCGGGTTCTCGTAGTTCGGGTAGCAGCTCGGCGTGGAGGTCTCGTCGACCGGGACCCCGTACGGGTGGATGGAGATGAACCGGGTCTGGCTCTTCTCCTTCAGGCCGCTCATCCGCACCTGGAGCGACTTGGCGCCCTCGGGGACGGTGACGAAGTACGAGGTGGTGCTGTTGCGCTGCACCGAGCCCTTCGCCTGGAACGTGTACGAGGGCTTGGCCAGCGGCGACGAGACGACGACGGTGGCGAGGACCTGCTGGTCGACGCCCTCGGTCTTCGGGTCGTCGACGCGCAGGATCGCGCTGCGCAGACCGGCGGACTCCGGGGTGGCCTGGACCTTGACGGTGACCGGCTTGTTCAGCGGCAGCCAGACGCGGGTGGGCCCGGCGATCCGGAAGGTGTCACCGGAGTTGTTGCCCAGGGACAGCTGGTGCAGCACGGGCTTCGAGGAGCCGGAGGTACGGGTGACGGTGACCTCGTAGGTCTTCCGCTCGCCGGCCTTCAGGCCGCCCTCGCGGTCGTAGAGACCGGTGCCGAAACCGGGCGTCTTCAGCGCGTAGTCGATGGCGGTGTCGACCGGGGCCTTGACCGTGTACGTGTGCGCGGTGGCGCCGTCACGGATCGAGTCCCAGGCGTCGACCACGTCGATCAGACCCGAGCCCTCGGCGTAGGCCTGCTCACCCTTGATGTGGTGGGCGGTCGACGTCAGGGCGGTGCGCAGCTTCGCAGGGGTGAGGTCGATCTTCTTCTGCTTGGCGGCGGAGATCAGCAGCGCGGAGGCACCGGCGGCCTGCGGGGAGGCCATCGAGGTGCCCTGGAGCATCGAGTAGCCGGCCGGCAGCGCGTAGCCCGCCTCGGCGACCGGGGAGCCCGGCAGCCAGGTCTGGGTGGTGTTGATGGAGGCACCCGGCGCGGTGATGGACGGGGCGAAGCCACCGTCCTCACGCGGGCCGCGCGAGGAGAAGGGCATCATCGCGTACGGCTTCTCGACGACGGAGCCGTAGTTGGAGGCCCAGGTCTCCTTGGAGATGGAGGCGCCGACCGACAGCACCTTGTCGGCGAGCCCGGGGTCACCGATGGTGTTGGCACCGGGACCGGAGTTGCCGGCCGAGATGACGAGCTGGACGCCGTACTGGTCGATCAGGCGCGTGTACAGCTCGGCCCGGGCGTTGTTGCCGTCGTTCAGGGCCGGCAGCCCGCCGATGGACATGTTGACGATGTCGACACCACGCTTGGTGACGAGGTCGATCATGCCTTCGGTCAGGGCGACGTTGGTGCAGCCACCGCTCCAGGAGCAGGCACGCGAGGAGACGAGCTTGGCGCCGGGCGCGGCACCGTTCATCTGCTTGTTGCCGAACAGGGAGTTGGCGGCGGTGATGCCGGCGACGTGCGTGCCGTGCTCGGACTCGATGACGCCGATGTTGACGAAGTCGACCTTCTTGCCGACCCAGTCACCGCCGTACGGGTCCATCGGCACGTTCTTGCGCACCTCGACCACGAACGGCTGCCGCTCCACGACATCCGTCTTGGGGTCGTCGGTCCCGAAGTACCCCACCTGGTAGCCGTCCTTGTACGGCTTCATGGCGGTGTCGTCGGTGAAGTCACCGTTGTCGTTGACGTCCACGGTGACGGTGCCCTTGGCGGCGTCGTAGAGAACGCCCCAGACGTCGGTCGTGTCGCCGTCACGGTTCGCGTCACCCTTGGCGTCGCCGCCCGCGGTGTCGCTCTCCTTGAAGGTGCTGAACCCGAAGGTGCCCGAAGGCGCCTTGTACGTGCGGCCGTTGGCCGTGAACGTGGGTCCGGCGACGGAGGTGACCATCGGCCGCCAGGTCTTGTCGCCGTCCACGATCGGGTCGGTCGCCGTGACCCAGTCGACGATCTTGCGCTCGCCGGTGGTGGTCTTCTGCAGGGCGGGGTGCCCGAGGTCGACGCCGGAGTCGAGGATGCCGATGGTGACCCCGCGCCCATCGGCCTTCGGGTTCTTCGCGACGAAGTCGACGGCCCCGGTCTCGAACGAGGGGTTGTACGGGTTCTGGGCGGGGGTGTCGGCGCCCGGCCCGGCATCGGAACCGGCGGCCGCCCGCTCCCCCTTGACCGAGTCGGCGGCCGGGGTCGGGTCGTCGAGCGCGATCTCCTGCCGGAGATCGATGCCGTGCACCGAGTCGAGCTTCTCGGCGGCCTTGATGGCCGCCTCGGCGCGCCCCGTGGGCAGGGTGGCCCGCACATAGCCGAGCTTGTCGTAAGTGCGGCCGACGGAGCCGCCCTTGACGGAGTCCAGCTGCTCGGCCACGGCCTCGGTCCTGCCGGGCGCGGTGGCGACCATGACGGTCACGTTCTTCTTGCCGTCGGCCTGGGCGTCGGCGAGAAGTTCCGCGTCCTGGGCGCCGAGCTTGTCGCTCGAGGCCTTGACGGCGGGGTCGGCGGCCGGTGAATCGGCGGCGAGGGCCACGGGTATCGGCCCGGCCGCGGTGAGCGCGGCCACGAGGCCGGCGGCGGCCGCGAGCCGGGCCGCGCGTCTCGCACCGGATATCGGCGCGTGCTGGGGATCGGAGGTCATCAGCATCCCAAGGTGAGATCGAAAGGGATCCGGATTTCGGTGCCGGATGACCGCTCAGCTTTACGTAAGTGACCACACTTTGGGGAGACTTGCCCGAGGCGGGTTCAGGCCGTGGCGTAGACCCGCCATACGCCACAGGCGGCAAACCGGCACCAAGGGGACCACCGGCCACGCGACCCGTGCGGTCCCGTACCCACCTCGCCCCGGTCGGAACCGGCGGCCGGCCGCCGAGGCGCTCCGGGCGGCAACCCTCCACTCTCCGCGCACCCGGTGCACACACGGCATCGACCCTTTAGCGTCAGGGGATGCATAAAGAGCTGCGGGTGGCGGCCTACGCCGTGTGCGTGCGCGACGGCAGGATGCTCCTGGCCCGCTGGGTCGCAGGCGACGGCACCAAGCGCTGGACGCTGCCCGGCGGCGGGATGGACCACGGCGAGGACCCGTACGACACGGTGATCCGCGAGGTCGAGGAGGAGACGGGGTACGCGTTCACCCCCGGCACCCTCATCGGCGTGCACTCGGTGCTGCGCCGCTACCCCCGCAAGCTCGGCAAGGTCGCCGACTTCCACGGCCTCCGCCTGGTCTACGAGGGCGAGATCACGGGCGGCACCCTGCGCCACGAGGAGAACGGCTCGACGGACATGGCGGCCTGGCACGACCTCGACGAGGTGTCACAGCTGCCCCGGGTCGAGCTGGTGGACGTGGGCCTCGAACTCTGGCGCAACCGCCCCCCGACGGGCCACGTCCTTCCCCGCAAGGTGAACACGGAGTGACGGCGACAAAGCCGCGCCCCGGCCCCGCCCCCAACACCGCGAGCCCCCTGATCCACGTACGCCGATAGGCGACACGCGTTGCGTCGCCGTTCACGCGCAGGCCACCCCCGGTGCCAAGCATCCAAGACGGAACTTGTCGCCGCGTCCGCACCAGGGGAGACCGCGCCATGCCGCGCACACGCTCTGTCACGCAAGCCGTACGACTGGACCGCCGCACCCTACTGACCGCAACCGGCGCAGCCACCCTGACCGCGGGCCTCGGCTACGCGCTGGGCGCTCCCGGCGAAGCGGCAGCGGGCCCGACGAACCCGCCCGCCGCCACCAGGACCCGCACGACCGAAGGCCGCCCGGCCAGGGCCCCGTACACGCGGGGCACGACCCTGGCCGAGACGGCGACCCCGCACACGGCCCCCGCCTCCCACGCGTACCGCCATCTGACCTCGGGCCCCGGCTGGTCGAGGGTCACCCGCGACGACCTGACGGCCCCGCACCGCAACAGGGAGACCCGCCGCACGGCACTCGCCGCGTTCGTCCAGTTCACGGACATGCACATCGTGGACGTGCAGAACCCGCTGCGCTACGAGTACCTGCGCGGCGCGACGTCCAGCGCCTGGCGCCCCCAGGAGGCACTGTCGGTCGCGGGCGCGATCTCGCTCGTGGAGCGGGTGAACAGCCTCCCGGGCGGCCCGGTGACGGCGTCGCCCCTGCACTGCGTGATGACGACGGGCGACAACACGGACAACAACGCCCGCTGCGAACTCGACTGGTTCCTGAAGACGATGAGCGGCGGCGGCATCACGCCGAACACGGGAGACCCGGCCCACTACGAAGGGGTGCAGAACAGCGGCCTGAAGCTGTACTGGCACCCGGACTCCGAGCTCCCCGACAACGACAAACAGTCCCACGCCTTCCCGCGCGTCCAAGGCTTCCTGGAGGCGGCGATCCGCCCCCTCAGCAGCCCCGGCCTGAACATCCCGTGGTACTCGACGGTCGGCAACCACGACGCCCTGCCCGGCGGCTGCTACGCCCCCGCCGACCCGTTCTTCACGGAGTTCGCCGTGGGCGACCGCAAGCTGATGGAGCTCCCCACGGCGGACGGCGAGGCGATCTGGGACAACGTGGAGCGCGGCGGAGACCTGAAGGGCGCCGCGTTCAAGGAACTGCTCACGTCCCGCTCCCGCCAGATGCGCAAGGTCACCCCGGACGAGTCCCGCGCCCCCTTCACCCCGGCCGAGTACGTGGCCGCGCACCTGGACCCGGCCTACCGGGGCCCGGGCCCGGTGGGCCACGGCTACACCCAGGCCAACCTGCACGAGGGCACGCAGTACTACGCGTTCGAGATCGCGCCCGGCGTACGAGGCGTCAGCCTGGACACCACGGACCCCGGCGGCCACTACGAGGGCTCGATCGGCGCGGCCCAACTCGCCTGGCTGAAGGACCAGCTGAACAAGGCGGCGGCCGACCACACCCACGTGATCGTCTTCTCGCACCACACCAGCAAGTCGATGCGCAACCTCAACCCGGACCCGCAGCGCCCGCGCGAGAAGCGCCACGGCGGGGCCGAACTCACCGCGCTCCTGGCCGCCCACCGCCCGGTCCTGGCCTGGGTGAACGGCCACAGCCACAAGAACAAGATCACCCCGCACCAGGGCTCGGACGGTGCCCCCGGCTTCTGGGAGATCTCGACGGCTTCGCACGTGGACTTCCCGCAACTGGCCCGGGTCATCGAGATCGCGGACAACCACGACGGCACCCTGTCCCTGTTCACGACGCTCATCGAGTCGGCGGCGCCGTACAAGGCGACTCCCACGCACCTCACGGCGACGAACCTGGCGTCGCTCTACCGGGAGCTGTCCTTCAACGCGCCGGGCGCCCGCACGACGCTGGCCGGCAAGCCGAAGGACCGCAACACCGAACTGGTCCTGCGCAAAAGCTGACCCAGAGCCTGAGGCAGAGCCTGACGCAGAGCCTGACGGCACGGGCTGACCCGCGGGCTGACTCAGCGGGGCAGGACGACGACATAGGCCGCCGGATCCCGGTCCCCGGCGGCCATGAGGGCGGTCCGCACCACGGCGGCCTGCTGCTCCATGGACTCGCGGAGCTTGCGCGGGGTGAGGTGCACGACGGTGATCCCGAGCCGCTCCAGGTGCTCGCGCTTGCGGGCGTACTCGATCCAGACGGAGTCCTCCTCCTGCCGTGGCGCCCGCGCGTCGAGTTCGAGGGCGACGGACTGGTCGGGCCAGAAGGCGTCGACCCCGCCCAGGTGCGGCCCGCCGGGCAGCCGCAGGTCCACGTTCCACAACGGCGCGGGCAGATCGTGCTCGCGCACCATGGCGTAGAGCCGGTCCTCGGCGATGGCACGCCCCTCCGCCAGCAAGGAGTCGACGGCGTCGACGACATGGGGCCGGGTGAGCAGCCGCGCCTGCGTCAACTCGCGCACCACGACGGCGGGTTCACAGAACTGCCCCCGCACCGCCTCCGTCAGCAGCCGTCGCACGGCCCCCGCGTCGCCGAGCTGCGCGACGGCGTCGGCGAGCGCCCGGGCGACGGGAGCGACAGGAACCCCCTGCAGGACGACCGGAGCCGGCAGCACGGCGGCCCGCACGATCCGCGCGAGATCGGTGGACCGCAACCGCCGCGTCCGCGGCACCAGCACGTCGACGTGATCGACGGAGTTCAGCGGGGGAGCGGCGGCGAACCCGTGCAGGGCGAGCGCGGCGAGCCCGGTGACCAGGGCGTGGGGGGACGCCTCGGCGGGACCCTGCTGCACGGGCACGGCACCGGCACCCCCGCCGCCGCGCCGGGCGGGGCGCCCCGCGTACAGAAGCGCGGCCCGCACCCGCTCCTCACCGGTCGGCGGGCCGGGGTGCAGCAGGAAGACGCCGGGCAGCAGCTGCCGCCAGGGCCCACCGGGCCGGCACTGTTCCTGCGCGGCGGCGGCGCCGACCCCGTGGGCCTTGAGCTGGGCGCCGCTCATGACGCGCAGGTGGAGACGGTCGAGCTCACGCAGAGGGCGGGGGAACAGCGGGGCGGGGGAGTTGTGGTTCATGACCAGGCCCTTCCCGGCCGGGCCGCACCCGCTAACCGCTGTTACCGTCCCGTCGACAAAGCCGGACAAGCTCGCCCTAAAGTCGAACGGCCGCCCGGCCGAAAGGGCCAGGCGGCACAGCAGGTTACGGCCTGTCATACCCGCATTCAGTAACACCGGATGCCAGGGCGCCCCGAAGGGCGCCCCCGCGCACCCGGATCCGTCACGAGGAGGCGGCCCCGGCGTCACAGGCCTGCCCGCGCAGCGCCCGGGCCAGATCGTCCCGGGCCTCCAGCACGAGCCGGCGCAGCGCGGGCGCCGCGTCCTCGCGCGCGGTCAGCCACGCGTCGGTCGCCGCGAGCGTCGCGTCGGAGTCCTGCAGCGTCGGGAACAGGCCCCGCACGACGTCCATGCCGATCTGGATGGACCGCTCGTCCCAGACCCGCTCGATGACCGCGAAGTACTTCTCGGCGTACGGAGCGGTCAGCTCCCGCTGGGACGGCTGCTGGAACCCGGCGATGGTGGCCTCCACCAGCGCGTTGCTCAGCGCGTCCGACTCCACGACCTGCGCCCAGGCCTGCGCCTTGACGGCCGCCGAGGGGCGCGCGGCGAGGCAGCGCACCTGGTGCCGCTTGCCGGATGCGGTGTCGTCGCGGGCCAGCTCTTCCGCGAGGACGGCCTCGTCGGCGACCCCGTACGTGGCGAGGGTCTCCAGGAACGCCCAGCGCATCTCCTGGTCGACCTCGAGCCCGTCGATCTTCGCGCTGCCCTCCAGCAGCCCCTGGAGGAGCTGGAGTTCGGCCTCGCCCGAGGCGACGGAAGCGAAGAAGCGGGCCCAGGTCAGCTGGTGCTGGCTGCCCGGCTCGGCGAGCCGCAGCTCCTTGACCGCGCCCTCGGCGAGCAGCCGCCCGCCCTCCGCCCGCCAGGCCGGCGCCGCGTAGTGGGTGAGCGCCGAGCGGGCCCACGCGTGCAGCATCTGCAGGACGCCGATGTCGGACTCCCGCCCGGCGTACCGCAGCACGAGACCGATGAAGTCGCGGGCCGGCATCAGCGCGTCCCGCGTCAGGTTCCACAGCGCGGACCAGCACAGGGCGCGGGCCAGCGGGTCGCTGATGTCGCCGAGCTGCTCGCGCAGCGTGGCCAGCGAGTTCTCGTCGAAGCGGATCTTGCAGTACGTGAGGTCGTCGTCGTTGACGAGGACGAGCTCCGGCGCCTCGGCCCCGGCCAGCTCCGTCACCACGGTGCGCGGTCCGTCGACGTCGACCTCGGCGCGCGCGTACCGCTCCAGGGCGCCCTCGACGGTGCGCCGGTAGAGGCCGACGGCCACCCGGTGCGGCCGCAGCTCCGGGTGGGAGGCGGCGGCCTCCTGGACCACGGCGAGCTCGGTGATCCGGCCGTCGCCGCTCAGCGTGACCTGCGGGGTCAGCGAATTGACCCCGGCGGTCTGCAGCCAGGCCCGCGACCAGGACGTCATGTCACGCCCGCTGGTCTCCTCGAGGACCGACAGCAGGTCGCCGAGCTGCGTGTTCCCGTACGCGTGCCGCTTGAAGTACCGGCGCGCGCCCTCGAGGAAGGCGTCCCGCCCCGCGTACGCGACGAGCTGCTTCAGCACCGAGGCGCCCTTGGCGTACGTGATGCCGTCGAAGTTGAGCTTGGCGTCCTCCAGATCACGGATGTCGGCCGTGATCGGGTGCGTGGAGGGCAGCTGGTCGGCGCGGTAGGCCCAGGACTTGCGGTTGTTGGCGAAGGTGATCCAGCCGTTCTTGAACCGGGTCGCCTCGACCATGGAGAACGAGCCCATGAAGTCGGCGAAGGACTCCTTCAGCCACAGGTCGTCCCACCACTGCATGGTGACGAGGTCGCCGAACCACATGTGGGCCATCTCGTGCAGGATCACGTTGGCCCGGCGCTCGTACGAGGCCTGGGTGACCTTGCCGCGGAAGATGAACTCCTCGCGGAAGGTGACCATGCCCGGGTTCTCCATGGCGCCGAGGTTGTACTCGGGCACGAAGGCCTGGTCGTACTTGCCGAAGGGGTACGGGTAGTCGAAGTTCTCGTGGAAGAAGTCGAGGCCCTGCTTCGTCACCAGGAACACGTCGTCGGCGTCGAAGTACGGGGCGAGGCCCTTGCGGCACATGGCGCCGAGCGGGATCTCGAGGTCGCCGCGCGTGTAGGTGTCCGTCACGTAGTGGTACGGGCCGGCGACGATCGCGGTGATGTACGTGGAGATCGGCTTCGTCTCGGCGAACCGCCAGACGCCGTCCTTGAGTTCACCGACCCCGTTCGACCAGACCGTCCAGCCCTCGGGCGCCTGCGCGCTGAACCGGTACGGGGCCTTCAGGTCGGGCTGCTCGAAGTTGGCGAAGACGCGGCGGGAGTCGGCCGGCTCGTACTGCGTGTAGAGGTAGACCTCGCCGTCCTCGGGGTCGACGAAGCGGTGCATGCCCTCGCCGGTGCGGGAGTAGGCGCACTGGGCGTCGACGACCAGCTCGTTCTCCTCCGCCAGGTTCTCCAGCCGGATCCGGCTGCCGTCGAACACGGAGGCCGGGTCGAGGTCCTCCCCGTTGAGGGAGACAGCCGTCACGGACGGGGCGATCAGGTCGACGAAGGTGCTCGCGCCGGGCTCGTTCGCCCGGAACCGGATCGTGGTCACGGAACGGAAGGTGCGCGGTCCCTCGCCCGGGGCCTCACCGACGGCGGACCGCAGGTCGAGGGCCACCTCGTACCCGTCGACCGACAGCAGACCCGCCCGCTCGCGGGCCTCGTCGCGGGACAGATTCTCACCGGGCACGGGCGGCACTCCTTTGTGACGTTGTTGGGTCCTTGTGGGACCGTTCGAACGCCTATGATCCTCGCACGCGTCCCCTTCCCCGGACATCCGGGAATGGGACCGCCCCGCGAGCGCGTTGTACCCGGGCGTACCCCTTCAGCGACTGCCTAGGAGTGTCATGCCCGCCACGGCCGAGAAGCCCGTCGAGAAGACCCCCGTCGACTTCTGGTTCGATCCGCTGTGTCCCTGGGCCTGGATGACCTCCCGCTGGGTGCTCGAGGTCGAGAAGTTCCGGGACATCAAGGTCCGCTGGAACGTGATGAGCCTCGCGGTGCTCAACGAGGACAAGCTCGACGAGCTGCCCGAGGAGTACCGGGACATGCTCGAGACCAAGGCCTGGGGCCCGGTCCGCGTCGTCATCGCCGCCCAGCAGGAGCACGGCTCCGAGGTGCTCGGCGACCTCTACACCGCGCTCGGCACCCGGATCCACAACGGGGGCGAGGGCCCGACCAAGGAGGCCGTCGCCGCCGCGCTCGACGAGGTCGGCCTGCCCGCCTCCCTCATGGAGCACTGGGACGACACGAAGTACGAGCCCGAGCTGCGCGCCTCCCACAAGGAGGGCATCGACAAGGTGGGCCAGGAGGTCGGCACGCCGGTCATCGCGGTCCCCGGCGCGGACGGCGAGCAGATCGCGTTCTTCGGCCCGGTCGTCACGCCGGCACCCAAGGGCGAGGCCGCGGCGAAGCTCTGGGACGGCACGCTGCTCGTGGCGTCGGTGCCGGGCTTCTACGAGATCAAGCGGACGCGTACGGCGGGGCCGGTCTTCGAGAACTAGTCAGTCGTCGAAGTCCTCGGGGAGCTGTACGTTCCGGCTCTCGACGCCGTGGTTCCGTAGCGTCCGGCAGCCGGTCTTCTTGCAGCGCCACCAGTCGTAGGTGTACGTCTCGCCCGCGGTCTTCCGGAGCCAGGCGTCCTCCTCGGGCGTCAGATGCCGGTGCTGCTCGTAGGACTTGCACGTCGGGCAGTGCCGCTCCCGCTCCACCTCGTTGGTCATCGGCCCAAGATGCCCCGGAACTCCGAAAACCGACAGACCCCCGTGAGTCACGTCCTCACGGGGGTCCGTCTTTTCAGCCGCCCGCCGCAGTGAAGGTTGAGAAGACGATCACGAGGCGGGACGCATGTGACGCGGCGCGTCCCCGTCAGGGGACGAGCAGCAGGTTGTAGGCGCGCTCCTTGGCGGCCGCGTACCGCTTGGCCACGTCCTGCCAGTTGACGACGGCCCACATGGCGTCGATGAAGTCGACCTTCTGGTTCTTGTACTGCAGGTAGAAGGCGTGCTCCCAGGCGTCGAACACGAGGATCGGGGTCGAGCCCTGCCCCACGTTGCCCTGGTGGTCGTAGACCTGCTCGACGATGAGCCGCCCGCTGACCGGCTCGTAGGCGAGGACGCCCCAGCCGGAGCCCTGCGTCGTCGCGGCGGCCTTGGTCAACTGTGCCTTGAAACCGGCGAAGGAGCCGAAGGACTCGGTGATCGCGTCGGCGAGGTCGCCCACGCCGTCGGCGGCCAGCGGCTCGCCGCCGCCCCCGTCCTTCGGGCTGTTCATGTTGTGCCAGTAGATGCTGTGCAGGATGTGGCCGGAGAGGTGGAAGGCCAGGTTCTTCTCCAGGCCGTTGATCGAGCCCCACTGCTCCTTGTCGCGGGCCTCCGCCAGCTGCTCCAGGGTGTCGTTGGCCCCCTTCACGTACGCGGCGTGGTGCTTGTCGTGGTGCAGCTCGATGATCTGCGGATTGATGACCGGTTCGAGCGCCGCGTAGTCGTAGGGAAGCTCAGGAAGCGTGTAGATGGCCATGTACGTGTGCCCTCCGGCTGCTCATTGCACGGCTTATTGCAAGTCATTCGCAAGTGCAGGCTAGCAGCAAGAGTGCCGCGCGCAACGCGAAGGACCCCCGGGCCAATTGGCCCGGGGGTCCTTCGCGAAACGAGGGTGACTACTTCTTCTCGGCGATCTTCTGCCGGGCGAAGCCGACGACCGCGAGGATCAGGGTCAGGCCGCCGGTGTAGTAGAGCTGCACCCGGGTGCCGGGCTCGCGGGCCATCAGGACGAAGACCGCGACCATGCCGAGCAGCGCCAGGACGGTCAGGTACGGGTAGGCCCACATCTTCACGACGAGCTTCTCCGGCGCCTCGCGCTCCAGCTTGCGGCGCAGGATCAGCTGCGAGATGGCGATGAAGAACCAGACGACGAGGATGATCGCGCCGATGGTGTTGAGCAGCCAGGCGAAGATGTCGTCCGGGCGCCAGTAGCTGAGCAGCACGCACACGAAGCCGAACGCGGCCGACAGCATCACCGCGACCCGCGGCACCCCGCCGGAGATCCGGCCGACGATCTTCGGGCCCATGCCGCGGGCGACCAGCGAGCCGGCCATGCGGGAGGCGCCGTAGATGTTGGCGTTCATCGCGGACAGCAGGGCGATCAGGACGACGACGTTCATGATCTGGCCGGCCGCCGGGATGCCCAGGTGGTCGAGGGTGGCGACGTACGGGCCCTTGGTCGGGATCTCCTTCGCCGTCCAGGGCAGCAGCACCACGACGACGGCCATCGAGCCGACGTAGAAGAGCGCGATGCGCCACATCGCCGTACGGACCGCCTTGGCGACGCCCTGCACCGGGTGCTCGGACTCGGCGGCGGCGATGGTGACGGTCTCCAGACCGCCGTACGCGAAGACGGACGCGAGCAGACCGACGATCAGACCCTCCGAGCCGTTCGGCATGAAGCCGCCGTGGCCGGTGAGGTTGGACATGCCGGGGGCGTCGACGTCGGGCAGGACGCCGAGGATGGCCAGGACGCCGATGCCCAGGAAGAGGACGATCGCGCCGACCTTGAGCGTCGCGAACCAGAACTCGAACTCGCCGAAGTTCTTCACCGCGGCCAGGTTCGAGCCGGTGAACAGCAGCATGAACAGCGCGACCCAGGCCCACTCGGGCACACCCGGCACCCACGCGTGCACGATGCCCGCCGCGCCGATCCCCTCGAGCCCCACCGCCACGCACAGCAGGAACCAGAACGACCAGCCCGCCGTGAACCCGGCCCACGGGCCGATGCCCCGCTCCGCGTGCACGGAGAAGGAACCGGAGGCCGGATACGCCGCCGCCATCTCGCCGAGCATGCGCATCACCAGCATCACGAGGGCGCCGGAGATCGCGTAGGCGAGAATGATCGAGGGACCGGCCGCGGCGATCGCGGTGCCGGAGCCGACGAAGAGGCCGGCGCCGATCACGCCGCCGAGCGCGATCATCGACAGATGGCGCTGCTTGAGGCCGTGCGAGAGCGACGGCTCGGCGGCCGCCGACTGCTCGACGGGCTGCGCGACCGCATCCTCTACGGTTGCCGCATCCTCTGCGGCTGACTGCGCGGACGTCCGAGACATGGATGTGCCCTGTTCACTAGCTGAGACGGGTCATGAGTAAACGGTGCGTAAACGGCCCACAGTCTGTGGGCGCGGCCCGCTCACAGGGAATACGTTTCCGCTATACGGACACGACGCTCACACCCCGCGACGTCCTCGTAGACGCTGCGTGAAGGATCAGGCACGCCGTGCGCGCAACTCCCGCACACCCGCCACGACCAGCACCGCAGCCGTCGCCCCCGTCGACCACAGCAGCTGCGGACGCGCCCCGTCGTCGGTCAGCATCAGGCCCACCACCGCGGCCATCGCGGCGAGCGCCGCCCAGGTCAGCCACGGGAACGCCCACATCCTCAGGACGAGCTTCTCCGGTGCCTGCGCCTCGATGCGCCGGCGCAGCCGCAGCTGCGACACCGCGATGAGCGCCCATACGAACAGCAGCACCGCGCCGACCGAGTTGAGCATGTAGAGGAACACCGAGTCCGGCCACTTCAGGTTCAGCAGCACGGACACGAAGCCGAAGGCCACCGACGCGAGGACCGCCCGGCGCGGCACCCCGCCGCCGCTCACCTTCAGCAGCGAGCGCGGCGCCTCCCCGCGCTCGGCCAGCGAGAACACCATCCGGGACGCGCCGTACAGGTTGGCGTTGAGCGCCGACAGCAGCGCCACGAACACCACGATGTTCATGATCTGCCCCGCCGACGGGATCCCGATGGCGTCGAGGACGGTGACGTAGGGGCTGACGCCGGCCTTCTGCGCGGTCCACGGCAGCACCGTCACGATGACCAGCATCGAGCCGACGTAGAAGAAGAGGATGCGGAACACCGCGCTGCGCACGGCCCGTGCCACCGAGCGGACCGGGTCGTCCGACTCGGCCGCCGCGATCGTGACGACCTCCAGGCCGCCGAACGCGAAGACGACGGCGAGCACGCCCGAGACGACGCCCTGCCAGCCGTGCGGCAGGAAGCCCCCGTCGCCGGTGAGGTGCGTGAGGCCCACGGGGTCCGTGTCCGGGAGCAGGCCGAAGATCGCCAGCAGGCCCAGCACCAGGAACGCGACGATCGCGAAGACCTTCAGGGAGGCGAACCAGAACTCGAACTCGCCGAAGTTCTTCACCGCCGTCAGGTTCGCCACGGTGAACACCACCATGAACAGCAGCACCCACGTCCACTGCGGCACCGACGGCACCCAGCCGTTCGCGATCTGCGCCGCGCCCGTCGCCTCCACCGCGAGCACCACGACGAGCAGGAACCAGTACAGCCAGCCCACGCTGAACCCGGCCCACCGGCCGAGCGCCCGCTCCGCGTGCACCGAGAACGAGCCGGAGGCCGGCATCGCCGCCGACATCTCGCCCAGCATCCGCATCACGCACATCGCGAGCGCGCCCGCGATCAGATACGAGACGACGATGCCCGGACCCGCGACCTCGATCCCGGCACCGGACCCCACGAACAGGCCCGCGCCGATCACCCCGCCGAGCCCCAGCATCGTCAGATGCCGCTGCTTGAGCCCACCGCCCAGCGGTTCGTCGGGCAGCGGCCCTTCGGAGGGGAGCGGGGCGTCGTCGTGCCGGGGGTCGTGCATCAGGTGCGTCAGCCGATCTGGGTCGAACAAGGGGGCGCAGGAATTGGCGGGAACCTACAGTCTCGCCGCCGAGCACCCCGCACCGCAAAACGCGCCCGTCCGACGGCTGACCTCAGTGACGAGCGTCACGCCGTGCGGGGTGTACGCGACGGCGTTTGTACGGAGCCCACCAACGGGCCGTTCAAGCCTTTGTCGAGGCGCGACCGTGATCGCCACGAGCCCCCTGGGATAGCGTCACGAAGAACCAAAGCCTTGCCCAGCACTCAGAAACGCGGAGACCCGATGAGTACCGCCACCGCCGCCGTCGCCCGTCCGGGCAAGGTCCTGGCCGACCTGCTGCCCGCCTCCCGCACCAAGGACATCGCGCTGGTCCTCGGCGGCGCCGCCCTCACCGGCATCGCCGCGCAGATCGCGATCCCGGTGCCGGGCTCGCCCGTCCCGGTCACCGGGCAGACCTTCGCCGCGCTGCTCGTCGGCACCGCGCTCGGCGCCCGCCGCGGCTTCCTCGCGCTCGCCGTGTACGCGCTCGCGGGCATGGCCGGCATGCCGTGGTTCGCCGAGGGCACCGCCGGTTTCGCGATGCCGTCCTTCGGCTACGTCCTCGGCCTGATGCTCGCCTCGGCGGCCGTCGGCGCCCTGGCCCGCCGCGGCGACGACCGCTCGGTGTGGCGCACCGCCCGCGCCTTCCTCGTCGGCGAGGCGATCGTCTACGCCGTCGGCGTCCCCTACCTGGCGCTGTCCACCGGCATGAGCCTGAGCGCCGCGATCGCGGCGGGCCTCACCCCGTTCCTGATCGGCGACGCGATCAAGGCGGCCCTGGCGATGGGCGCGCTGCCCACCGCCTGGAAGTTCGTCGGCAAGTAACCGTCGGCGAGCAGCCGTCGGCACGTGACCGAGCGGCGCCCGCTAGACGTTGTAGTTCCTCCGGAAGAGGTTCGCCGGGTCGTACGCGGCCTTCAGATCGGCGAGCCTCTTTCGCGTTCCCGCGTCGTACAGGCCCTCGGGCCGGTCCGCGCCGCCGAACGCGAAGTTGAGGGAACGGCCCATGACCTGGCCGGAGACCGCGCCGAACGCCCGCGCGTGATGCGCCCGCGCCGCGTCCCGCCCGCCCTCGCCGAGCGGTGACAGGATCCGCACCAGCCAGGCCGCGTCCCGGTACGGCACCGCGTTCGGCGCGGGCCGCGCCAGTGCGCCGCCCAGGTGGTTGAGCTGCACGACGTGCATGCCGTCGGCGCCGGGCCCGCACGCGGTGAACAACTCGGTGACCCCGGCGAGATCGAGCGCGTCCAGGAACACGCTGTCCCCGTAATAGGGGTGCGGGAAGTCCGGGTCGCTGTGAATGGTGTGGCTGTCCCCGTACGGCATCTCGCGCACGGTGTCGGAGAGCGCAGGGCCGAGCGCGGCCCGCAGCGGCGCCACGAGCCGCTCGCCCTCCTCCGCGCCGCCCGTGAAGGCGATCCGTACGGAGACGAGGTACGTCCCGCGCAGGTGGGGCGGCATCGACGGCAGGTCCGGGTAGACGAGCGCGGCGAGCGACGAGGTCAGGGTGTCGGGGACGGTCGCGGCCCAGCGCGTGTACTCCCGCACGATGCCGGCGGGGTCGGTGACCCGGCCGTCGTAGCCGAGGGAGCCCCCGTAGAGCCGGGTGACCGGGACCAGGCCCACCTCGATCGCGGTGACGACGCCGAGGTTCGCGCCGCCGCCGAGCAGGCCGTGGAAGAGCCCGGGGTCGCTGTCGGCGGTGACGTGGCGCAGGACGGCGTCGGCCGTCACCACGTCCACCGAGCGCACGTGGTCGGCGGTGTAGCCGAACTCCCGCGCCAGGATGCCCAGTCCACCGCCCAGCGTGTAGCCGACGGCGCCGACGCTCGGCGCCGAGCCGTTCAGCGGGGCGAGTCCGTGCGGGGCGGCGGCCTCGGCGACCGCGCCCCAGCGGGCGCCCGCGCCGATCCGGGCCGTACACGTCACCGGGTCCACCGTGACGGTGTCCATCCGGCGCGTGCTGACGAGGACGCCGCCCTCGGCCGAGTCCGGCAGCCCGTGTCCGGTGGCCTGCACCCCGACGGGCAGTCCGGCGGCCGCCGCGTGCGCGACGGCGGCCACCACGTCGTCCGGCCCCGACGCGGTGAACACCACGTCGGGGCGGAGGGCGAAGCCGGTCTGGAACCCGGTGGTCTCGTCGTCGTAACCGGCGTCACCGGGCCGGAGAACAAGGGTCTCTGCAGTGGTCATACGGGCACTGTGCCCGCATAACCTGACAGGTTCCGTCAGCTTTCGGTCAGCGTTCCACCGAGTCGGCGACCCGGTCCTCGACCGGCGCGGCCGCGGGCTGGGCGGCGGGCTTCTTCAGCCGCTCGCGCACCAGCGAGAAGCCGACCACGAACACCGCGACGAGGAGCGACAGCAGCACCTGCTCGCGGCCTGCGTCGTCGGTGAGCATGTAGACGAGGACGAAGGAGATCGCCGCGATCGTCGCCCAGGTCAGGTAGGGGAAGAGCCACATCTTCACGACGAGCTTCTCCGGCTGCTCGCGCAGGATGATGCCGCGCATCTTCAGCTGCGTGAAGCAGATGACCAGCCACACGAACAGGGCGACCGCGCCGGAGGAGTTGAGCAGGAAGTTGAAGACGGTGTCCGGCCACTGGTAGTTGAACCAGACGGCGAGGAAGCCGAAGACGACCGAGCCGAGGATCGCGGCCCGCGGCACGCCCCGCGAGGTGGTCCTCGCGAACGCCTTGGGCGCGTCACCGCGCTGGCCGAGCGAGAACGCCATGCGGGAGGCCGTGTACAGGCCCGAGTTGAGGCAGGACAGGACGGCGGTCAGCACGATGACGTCCATGACCTGACCGGCGTGGGGGATGCCGATCGAGTTGAGCGCGGCGACGTACGAGCCCTCGTCCACGATGGACTGGTCGTTCCAGGGCAGCAGCGTCAGGACGATGAAGATCGAGCCCAGGTAGAAGATGCCGATGCGCCAGATCACGGAGTTCGTGGCCTTGGTGACGGCCTTCTGCGGGTCCTCGGACTCACCGGCGGCGAGCGTGACGATCTCGGAGCCCATGAACGAGAAGACGACCATCAGCACACCGGTGAGGATCGCCCCCGGCCCCTTGGGGAAGAAGCCCCCGGCGTCGGTGAGGTGCGCCAGGCCGCTGCCCGGGTTGTCGGAGCCCGGCAGCAGGCCGAACACGGCGAGCAGGCCGACGACCACGAACGCGCCGATGGCGACGACCTTGATCCCGGCGAACCAGAACTCGAACTCGCCGTAGGAGCCGACCGCGGCCAGGTTCACCGCGGTGAGCACGAGCATGACGAGCAGGGCCCAGCCCCACTGCGGGACGGCCGGTATCCAGCCGTTGAGGATCTTCGCCCCGGCGGTCGCCTCCACGGCGAGCACCACGACCCAGAAGAACCAGTACAGCCAGCCGATGGAGAAGCCGGCCCAGCGCCCGAGCGCCTGGTCGGCGTAGGCGGAGAAGGAGCCGGAGGTGGGGCGGGCGGCGGCCATCTCGCCCAGCATCCGCATCACGAAGACGACCATCGCGCCGACCAGCGCGTACGAGATGAGGATGGCCGGTCCCGCGGCGGCGATGCCGGAGCCGGAGCCGACGAAGAGACCGGCGCCGATGACGCCGCCGATGGCGATCATCGACAGGTGCCGGTTCTTCAGGCCGGCTTTGAGGCCGTCGCCGCTGTCCGGCGATCCGCTCTCGAGGGTGTCCGTGGTGGGGGCTGACTGCGTTGTCATGCACGGGTCCTTAGATCTGGTGCAAACGAGCGTTCACATTCAAAGCACGACAAGGCCCCCAGCGGAACCCCTGAGTCCGGATCGTTGCCAAGCCCGTACCGGCGGCTCCCTCCCGCGCGCGCCACCGCACCCGGAGGCGGCCCCCCGGCCCCCGGCGTGCCACACTCGGACGCATGCGCGTGTACCTCGGCTCGGATCATGCCGGCTACGAACTCAAGAACCACCTGGTCGAATGGCTCAAGGCCCACGGCCACGAGCCCGTCGACTGCGGGCCCCACATCTACGACGCCCTCGACGACTACCCGCCCTTCTGCCTCCGCGCCGCGGAGAAGACGGCCGCGGACCCGGAGTCGCTCGGCATCGTGATCGGCGGCTCGGGCAACGGCGAGCAGATCGCCGCGAACAAGGTCAAGGGTGTCCGTGCGGCGCTCGCCTGGAGCGAGCAGACCGCCGCGCTCGGCCGCGAGCACAACGACGCCAACGTCATCTCGATCGGCGGCCGCATGCACACCCAGGAAGAGGCGACGAAGTTCGTCGAGATCTTCCTGAGCACGCCGTACTCCGGCGAGGAGCGGCACCAGCGCCGCATCGACATGCTCTCGGCCTACGAGACCACCGGCGAGCTCCCCCCGATCCCGGACCACCACCCCGAGCAGGCCTGACCCCGTCGACCCCGCTCCAGGAAGACCGCGCCCGTGGGGCGCTCCGGGAGCGGGGTCCGGTGCGGATGCCGAGAACGACAACCCCACGGACCCGAGGAGACCGACGGCGATGCCCGAGGGCCACACGATCCACCGCCTGGCCCAGGACCACGCCGCACGTTTCCGGGGCACGAGAACCCAGGTCACCAGCCCCCAGGGCAAGTTCTCCGACGCCGCCGCACTCCTGACCGGCCAGGAACTGACCCGCACCGAGGCCCACGGCAAGCACCTCTTCCTCGGCTTCGGCCCCGAGGACTCCTGGGTCCACATCCACCTCGGCCTCTTCGGCAAGTACACCCTCGGCGAGACCCCCGCCCCCCCCCCCACCGACACGGTCCGCCTGCGCCTCGTCAACGACACGCACTACTCGGACCTGCGCGGCCCCACCACCTGCGCCCTCGTCACGGACGCCGAGAAGCAGGCGATACACGACCGCCTCGGCCCCGACCCGCTGCGCCCCGCCGACGGCCCCGCCAAGGCGTACGCCCGGATCTCCCGCAGCCGCACCACGATCGCCGCGCTTCTCATGGACCAGAAGATCGTCGCCGGCGTCGGCAACGTCTACCGGGCCGAGGTCCTCTTCCGCCACGGCATCGACCCGTACGTCCTCGGCCGCGACATCGGTGAGGCCCGCTTCACGCAGCTCTGGGACGACCTCGTCGCCCTCATGCGCGAGGGCGTCCGCCACAACCGCATCGACACGGTCCGCCCCGAGCACACCCCCGAGGCGATGAACCGCCCGCCCCGCGTCGACGACCACGGCGGCGAGGTCTACGTCTACCGGCGGGCGAACCAGCCCTGCCACCTCTGCGCCACCGAGATCCGTACCGCCGAACTCGCGGCCCGCAACCTCTTCTGGTGCCCCACCTGCCAGCCCGCCGGCGCCCGCTGAACGTCCCCTTCTGATCCCGGCCCGACCCGCAACCGGGTACGGTGCCCGGAAAGGGGGACAAGTGGGACCACCCGTGCGCAGGTCCAGGCCGCACGGATAGGGTCCACGAGCAATGGCGGTACGACGAGAACGGCACGGGCGCGAACAGCGCGCGGAGGCCGACACGCTTCCGGCCCGGTTGAAGATGCGCATGCACCGGGTCCGCACCGCCGTGCGCAAATCCGGCGTCGACTACTTCCGCGGGGACGGCTCCGACTGGATCGCCCTCGTCGGCCTCCTGTTCACCGTGCCGGTCATCGCCTGCCTCACCATCCTCGACCCCGTCTGGTGCTCGCCCGCCGTCCTCGTCCTGCCGATCGTCGCCGGCGGACTGCTGCTGCGCCCGGCCAGCCTGCTCGGCCTGTACGCGGCGGCGGCCGTCGCCCTCATCGTCGAGTCCGTCCAGCTGGGCCCCTACGCCGAGAACATCGCCGCGGTCACCCCCGGCACCGTCCTCACCGTCGCCGCCTGCGGCTTCTTCGGGCTGCTCATCGCCCAGTTCCGCAGCCGCGTCGGCGTGCCCTGGCGGCGCGGCGGCACCATGCTCTTCGACCTGCGCGAGCGGATCCGCACCCAGAGCCGGCTGCCCAAGCTGCCGCAGGGCTGGCACCGCGAGATGGCGCTGCGCCCGGCCGGCGGCCAGTCCTTCTCCGGCGACTTCGTGGTCGCCGCCCGCACGAACAACGGGCGCACGCTGGAGGTCGTCCTCACCGACGTCTCCGGCAAGGGCATGGACGCGGCGTCCCGGGCCCTCCTGCTCGCCGGCGCGTTCAGCGGCCTGCTCGGCTCGCTCCCGCCGCACGCCTTCCTGCCGGCGGCCAACGGCTACCTGCTGCGCCAGGACTGGGACGAGGGCTTCGCGACCTCCATCCACCTTGTCCTCGACCTCGAATCAGGCGACTACGAGCTCTACTCGGCCGGCCACCCGCCGGGCCTCCAGCTCAACGCGGGCACGGGCCGCTGGGAGGAGAAGGCCGCGGAGGGGCCGCTGCTCGGGGTCTACGACGGCGCCGAGTTCGACGCGATCAAGGGGACCCTGCGCCCCGGCGACGTGCTGATGCTCTTCACCGACGGACTCGTGGAGACCGCCGACCGGGACATCTCCGAGGGCATCGACCGTCTCACCGGCGAGGCCGACCGCTACGTCACCGGCGGCTTCCACGGCGCGGCCTGGCACCTCATCGAGGCGGTGGCCAAGGACGTCAACGACGACCGGGCGCTGCTCCTGATCTGCCGCGACGCGTAACGCTCCGCTGGGCCTGATCGGGCCCCGCCCCGTCCTGCCATACCGAGGCCGTCTCGCGACCTTCCCCCGGTGGGGCTTCTCGCGCAGTTCCCCGCGCCCCTGAAATGCATGCCCTTCGGGCGCATTTCCCCGATCAAGGTGCGGGGTGCCTTTGTCGGGGGAAGG
>NZ_JBHYTK010000106.1:0-4298 GCF_042749255.1 Streptomyces sp. NPDC059524
CCCGGAGAACGACGTCGGTCGCGCGCGCCCCGCCGGGGAGGCGACCTTTGGGCCGTGCGCCTCGCCCCGCGGCCGATGCGGGTGGGGGGTCCGCGGGGCGAGGGTCCTGGGTATGGACGACACGGAGAAGAAGCGGGTGCGGCACGCTCTGGAGGCCGTCGGCGGAATCATGATGATGCAGGGCGTCGTGGGCCTGATCCACGCGTTCACCGGCTGGCTCACCTGGGGCCTGATCCGGCATCTCGGCTTTCTCGACGGCCGCGAGGTGTACGGCAGCATCACGCTGATCGTGCTGGCGGTCGCCGTGCTCGCGGCCGCCGAGAGCCGGCTCGGTCCGCGCCCGGAGGACCCGGACCGCGAGGACCCGGACCCTGAGGGCCCGGGTCCGAAGGGCTCGGATCAGCAGGCGTAGTCGACCAGGTCGAACGTCGCGTAGTGGTCGGCGGTGTAGTAGTCCTCCTGGCTGCGCTCGCCGGTCACGATGCGGCGGGCGCCGCGGGTGTCGGAGCCCGGGGTGATGACCGTGTACTCGTGGTAGTAGCCGGTGGTCTGCTGGGGCAGGACGCCCTCGCGGTTCTGGAAGACGGTGCCGTCCTGCTCGTACGGGTACGGGCCGCCCTGCTCGATGAGGTCCAGGGTGTCGTGCGCCTGCGAGGGCAGGGCCGAGTAGCAGATGTCGCCGACGGCGGCGGTGGACAGGACCGACGCGGAGACCGGGGCCGGGGCGGCCTCGGCGGCGACGGTGGCGGGGCCGCCGAGGAAGAGGGCGGCTGCGATCGCGGCGACGCTGATGAAGCGTGGGGGAATCTTCATGCCTTCAGTGTGACGCGCGTAGAGGAGCCGTCAACACCAACTGCGCCTTGTTTTCCAGGAGTTAACCCGTCGCGCTGACGCCCCGTGAGGCCGCGCCGCCTCGGCGTCCGATTGCCGCCAGCTTCCGTCGCCGCGGCCGACTGGAATGGCGGGACAGGAAGGCGACGAGCCGACGACAAGCCCTGGAGGCGGACATGAACGGCAAGGTGGCTCTGGTGACCGGCGGCGGCCGCGGGATCGGCGCGGCGACGGCGCTGCGGCTGGCCCGCGACGGTTTCGACGTGGCGGTCACGTACGTACGGGACAAGGAGGCGGCCCAGGAGGTGGTGCGCGGGATCGAGGCGGCGGGGCGGCGCGGGGTCGCGGTGCGGGCCGACTCGGCGGACGCGGCCGAGGCGGCCGGGGCGGTGCGGACGACGGCGGACCGGCTGGGCGGACTCGACGTGCTGGTCAACAATGTGGGCGTCGGGGTGCTCGGCCCGCTCGACGGGCTCACGCTCGCGGACGTGGACCGGGTCCTCGCGGTCAACGTGCGGGGCGTCTTCCTCGCCTCGCAGGCCGCGGCGGGCGTCCTGGGCGAGGGCGGCCGGATCGTCACGATCGGCACGTGCATGACCCAGCGGGTGCCGGGCCCCGGCGGCACGCTGTACGCGATGAGCAAGGCGGCGCTGACGGGTCTGACGAAGGCGCTGGCCCGGGAGCTGGGCGGGCGCGGGATCACGGCGAACATCGTGCATCCGGGGCCGATCGACACGGACATGAACCCGGCCGGCGGCCCGTTCGCGGCGGGCCAGGCGCAGATGACGGCGCTCGGCCGGTTCGGCACGGCCGACGAGGTCGCGCGGACGGTCGCCCATCTGGCGGGCCCGGGCGGGAGTTACGTGACGGGCGCCGAGTTCGCGGTCGACGGCGGGCACGCCGCGTAGCGCGCGGCGCGGGACACGAAGACGCGGGGCGCACCGGTGCTGTCAGGCCGGTGCGCCCCGCAGGTCCCGTACGGGACGGCTTACTTGGAGCGGTCGAGCAGCTTGCCCCGCGGCTCGGTGAACTCGCCCTCGGAGACGATGCGCTCGCCGTGCAGCCAGGTCGACTTGACGACACCGTGCAGCGTCTTGCCGGCGTAGGCGGTGACGCGGTTGCGGTGCTGGAGCTCGGCCGGGTCGACCGTGAAGGTCTCCTCGGGGGCGAGGACGGCGAAGTCGGCGTCGCGGCCGACGGCGATGGCGCCCTTGCGGTCGTCGAGTCCGACCAGCGCGGAGGTCCGCTCGGACATCCAGCGGACGACGTCCTCGAGGGAGTGGCCGCGCTTGCGGGCCTCGGTCCAGATCGCCGAGAGGCTCAGCTGGAGACCGGAGATGCCGCCCCACGCGGTGGCGAAGTCGTCGGTCTTGAGGTCGGCGGTGGACGGCGAGTGGTCGGTGACGACGCAGTCGATGGTGCCGTCGGCCAGCGCCTGCCACAGCAGGTCCTGGTTGGCCGCCTCGCGGATGGGCGGGCAGCACTTGAACTCGCTGGCGCCGTCCGGGACTTCCTCGGCGGTGAGCGTGAGGTAGTGCGGGCAGGTCTCGACGGTGAGCTTGACGCCCTCGGCCTTGGCGGCGGCGATCAGCGGCAGCGCGTCGGAGGACGACAGGTGCAGGATGTGGACGCGGGCGCCGATCCGCTTGGCGGTGTCGATCAGGCCCTTGATCGCGACGTCCTCGGAGACGCGCGGGCGGGTCGCGAGGTAGTCGTCGTACTTCGGGCCGCTGTTGTGCGGGGCGACGTCCAGCTCGTGCGGGTCCTCGGCGTGCACGATGAGCAGGCCGCCGAAGCCGGCGATCTCGGCCATGGACGCGGTCAGCCGGTCCGCGTCGAGGTGCGGGAACTCGTCGACGCCGGACGGCGACAGGAAGCACTTGAAGCCGAAGACGCCGGCCTCGTGCAGCGGGCGCAGGTCCTTGACGTTGTCCGGCAGGGCGCCGCCCCAGAAGCCGACGTCGATGTGCGCCTTGGCCGCGGCGACCTCCTGCTTGGTGCGCAGGTTGTCGACCGTGGTGGTGGGCGGCAGCGAGTTCAGCGGCATGTCGACGAGGGTCGTGATGCCGCCGGCCGCGGCGGCGCGGGTGGCCGTCCAGAAGCCTTCCCACTCGGTGCGGCCCGGGTCGTTGACGTGGACGTGCGTGTCCACGATGCCGGGCAGCAGGACGTGGTCGCCGAAGTCCTCGAGGCGGGCCCCGGCCGGCACCTCGGCGTCGTGCGCGAGCACCCCGACGATCTTCCCGCCGGCGACGGCGACCGAAGCGGGCCGCGTACCTTCGGGGGTGATGACGCGGCTCGAGCGCAGTACCAGTTCGACGTCCGACACCGTGGACCTCCTCATTTCAACGTTCTGTTGAAGGAGTTTTCACTCCGACATGCGAGCCGTCAAGGCTCTGGATGTTTCCACAAAGTGGAATTATGATTCCGATACGCAGAACGTAGCTACCGACGAACTTAGGGGTCAAGACAGGACCCGGAAGGAAACCGCCGGGTAGGCTGCACCACTGCCTGCCTGTCCTCGAAAGGAACGCGCCGTGCCGACGCCGTCCCACGCCAGCACCACCGAGACCGCCAAACCCGCGGCCGGCGGTGTCCAGTCCCTCGAGCGCGCCTTCGACCTGCTCGAGCGGATGGCCGACGCCGGCGGCGAGGTCGGCCTGAGCGAGCTCTCCGCCAGCAGCGGCCTGCCGCTGCCCACGATCCACCGCCTGATGCGCACCCTGGTCGCCTGCGGCTACGTACGCCAGCAGCCGAACCGGCGCTACGCGCTGGGCCCCCGCCTGATCCGCCTCGGCGAGTCGGCCTCCCGACTGCTCGGCACCTGGGCCCGCCCCTACCTGGCCCGCCTGGTCGAGGAGACCGGCGAGACGGCGAACATGGCGCTGCTCGACGGCGACGAGATCGTCTACGTCGCCCAGGTCCCCTCCAAGCACTCGATGCGCATGTTCACCGAGGTCGGCCGGCGCGTGCTGCCGCACTCGACCGGCGTGGGCAAGGCGCTGCTCGCGCACACGCCCGCGGACGAGGTGCGGGCGCTGCTCGCCCGTACGGGGATGCCGGCGGCGACCGAGAAGACGATCACGACGCCGGACGGGTTCCTGGACGCGCTGGAAGAGGTGCGCGGGCTCGGGTACGCGGTCGACGACAACGAGCAGGAAATAGGAGTCCGGTGCCTCGCGGTGCTCGTGCCGGACTCGCCGACGGCGGCGGCGATCTCCATCTCCGGCCCCGCGGGCCGGGTCACGGAGGCGGCGACGGACAAGATCGTGCCGGTGCTCCAGCAGGTGGCGCGTGAGTTGTCGACTGCGCTGGCCAACACGGGTAACGGGAACGGGGCGGGTCTCTAGGTCTCGTCGCGGGGTGCGGGTGCGTGGGAGCTGGTCGCGCCCCGCGGCGCAGCCGCTGATGTCACAGCCCCGCGCCCCCCCCAGTTTTTGTGGCGTTGTGGGGTGCGCTCGCCTCAC
>NZ_JBHYTK010000106.1:4308-19271 GCF_042749255.1 Streptomyces sp. NPDC059524
CCTGAAGTTGAAGGCTGAGTGGCGAAGCCGCTCGCCTTCAGGGGCGCGGGGAACTGCGCGACCAGCCACGACGAGACCCGCGGGCGGCGACGGTCAGGCCGTCCCACCCCGGACGCCGGCCTCGGCGAGAACCCCGTCCACCATCTCGACGACCTGATCGGCGACCCCGAGCTGCCCGCGATCATGGGTGACCAGCACCGTGGCCGTCCCCCGCTCCCGCGTGAGCCCCCCGATCAGCTCCAGCACGGCCGCCCCCCGCTCATGATCCAGCGCACTGGTCGGCTCGTCGACCAGCAGCACCCGCGGCCCGTTCATGAGCGCCCGCGCGATGTTGATCCGCTGCCGCTGCCCGCCGGACAGCTGGTGCGGCCGGCGGTGCGCCTGCCCCGCGAGGCCGACGGAGTCGAGCAGCTCCGCCGCCCGCTCCCGCACGTCCCGCGGCCGGCCCCCGCCCAGGTGGGCCATGACCTGGAGCTGTTCCAGGGCGGTCAGCGACGGCAGCAGATTGGGCTGCTGGAAGACGATCCCGACGGCCCGGCGCCGCAGCGCCGCCGCGTCGGCCCGGCTCAGCCCCGTCGCCTCCGTACCGTCGATGACGACCCGCCCGCTGTCCGGCGTGACCAGCGTCGCGGCGACCGCGAGCAGGCTGGACTTGCCGGAGCCGGAGGGGCCGACCACTGCGGTCAGGGTCCCGGCGGGCACCTCCAGGCCGACGCGGTCGAGCGCGGTGAGCCGCCCGTCCCCGTCGGGGTAGGTGAGCGTGATGTCGTCGAGCAGCAGGGTCATCGGGCGCTCCCGAGGGCGGTGAGGGGGTCGACGGCGGTGATCCGCCGGACGGACAGGGCGGCGCCGACGAGACCGAGCACGGTCATCACCGCGGCGGGGCCGAGCGCGGTCACGGGTTCGAGGACGAACGGCACGCCGTCCGGCACGATCGCCCCGAAGAGCCAGGCGAGCAGCGTCCCGACGGCCGTGCCGCCGACGAGCATCACGACGGCCTGCCCGAGCGCGTCGCGCAGCAGGTACGGCGTGGAGGAGCCGAGCGCCTTCAGGACGGCGATGTCGCCGCTGCGCTGGATGGTCCAGACGGTGAAGAACGCGCCGACGACGAGCGCCGAGATCACGAAGAGGAAGCCGCGCATCAGTTGCAGGGAGCCGTTCTCCGCCTGGTAGGAGCCTATGGCGGCCAGCGCGCCCTCGATGGTCGTCGACTCGGTGCCGGCGGCCCGGTCGGCGGCGGCGAGGTCCGCACCGCCCGAGGTGCGCAGTGCGACGACCGTGGCGCCGGTCGAGTGCGCGAGGGACTGCCAGTCGCCGAGATCGGCCCAGACGACGGGCGTGTGGCTGTACGAGTCCTGGCCGGACACGGCGGTGACGGTGAGCCGCTGCCCGCCCAGCTCGATCCGGTCGCCGCGTGCGGCGCCGAGTTCGTCGGCGGCCTTCGCGGAGAGGACCACGGAGCCGGGCCCGGTGGCGGCGGGCGCCAGCCCGGAGTCCGGACGCACTCCGAACACGGACACGGCCGCGCTCTGCCGCCCCGCCTCGGCGTTGACCGTACGGATCCCGATCGGCTCGGCGCTGTCCACCCCCGGACGCCCGCCCAGCTCCCGCCACTGTTTCTCCGTGACGTCGGAGCCGGTGAAGGACACCGACTGGCCGGCGGCGGGCCGGGCGAAGGCGAGGTGGTCGGCGGGCAGTGCGGTCAGCGCGGACGTGTTGTCCCGGGCCAGGCCCGCGGTCAGTCCCGACAGCAGTCCCACCAGCAGTGTGATCAGTACGATCACGGTCCCCATCAGGGCGAACCGGCCCCTGGCGAACCGTAGGTCTCTCCATGCGACGAACATGAGGTCCACCCTGCGGCCCGGGACCCCGCGCGGGCATCGCGCCACAGCACGCTTCACCCGAATCGAAGGTGGGAGGCCGCTTTCCAACTTTCGGTTGACCGCGCCGCCGCGTCCGGCTCCGTACGCTGGTGAGCGGTATGGATCCAAGTTCACTCACCCCCGCCCTGCGCGTCCTGCGCCTCTGCCTGCACCTGCTGACGGCGGGGCTGCTCGCGCTCGTCGTGGTCCGCGCGGCCACGGGACGGTCGGACGAGCCGGCCGGGGCGGTGGTGGCCGTCGCCGTCGTGATGGGCGGCGTCTACGCGGCGGGCTCCCTGGTGCCGGCCGTACGCGGCGCCCGAACGGGTGCCGCCGTCTGGCTGGCCGCGCTCGGCGCGGTGTGGGCGGTGCTGCTCGTCCTGTCCCCCGACGCCCTGTGGCTGGCCTTCCCCCTGTACTTCCTGCTGCTGCACCTGCTGCCGGCCCGCTGGGCGGTCCCGGCGGTGGTGCTCGCGGCGGGCGCGGCCATCGCCTCGTACGTGGGGCACGACGGGGCGGTGAACCCGGGCGCGTTCATCGGACCGCTGCTCGGGGCCGCCGTCGCCGTCGCGACCGTGCTCGGCTATCAGGCTCTGTACCGGGAGAGCGAGCGCAGACGGCGGCTGATCGAGGAGCTGATCGCGACCCGGGCCGAGCTCGCCGACGCGGAGCGCGCCGCGGGCACGCTCGCGGAGCGGGAGCGGCTCGCCCGCGAGATCCACGACACGCTGGCGCAGGGCCTGTCCTCGATCCAGCTGCTGCTGCGCGCGGCCCAGCGCGACCTGCCGGGGGACTCCCCGGCCGCCGCGCACATCGAGCAGGCGCGGGCGGCGGCGCAGGACAATCTCGCCGAGGCCCGCCGCTTCGTACGGGCGCTCACGCCGCCGGATCTGGCGCACGGTTCGCTGGCCGGGGCGCTGGAGCGGCTGTGCGCGACCGCGCCGGGCCTGACCGCCCGGTGCACGGTGAGCGGCACACCGCTGGAGCTGCCGACCCCGTACGAGGTGGCGCTGCTGCGGATCGCGCAGTCGGCGCTCGGCAACACGGTGCGGCACGCGCACGCGCGCCGCGCGGAGATCACTCTCAGCTTCATGGAGACCTCGGTGGCCCTGGACGTGGTGGACGACGGCGACGGCTTCGATCCGGAACGGGCGGTGTCCGGCGACGGCGGCTTCGGCCTGCCGGCGATGCGGGCGCGGGTGCGGGAGCTCGGCGGCACGTTCACGGTCGAGTCGGCGCCCGGGCGCGGCACGGCCGTCGCGGTGACCCTGCCGGTGCCGGTGCCCGTCGGGGGTGACGCGTGATCCGGCTGCTGCTCGCCGACGACCATCCCGTCGTACGGGCCGGACTGCGGGCCGTGCTCGACGCGGAGCCGGACTTCGAGATCGTCGCGGAGGCCGCAACGGCGGAGCGGGCGGTCGAGCTGGCCGGTGCGGGCGGGATCGACGTCGTCCTGATGGACCTGCAGTTCGGCACGGGGATGCACGGGGCGGAGGCCACGCAGCGGATCGCCGCGCTCGACGGTGCGCCGCGCGTCCTGGTCCTGACGACGTACGACACGGACGCGGACATTCTGGCGGCGGTCGAGGCGGGGGCCTCCGGCTATCTGCTGAAGGACGCTCCGCCGGAGGAGCTGGCGGCTGCGGTGCGGACGGCCGCGTCGGGGCGGTCGGCGCTGGCCCCGGCGATCGCGCTCCGCCTGATGGACCGGATGCGGGCGCCGTCGGAGGCGCTCAGCCGGCGGGAGCTGGAGGTTCTTCAGCTCGTACGGGACGGATTGTCCAACGCGGAGATCGCGGGTCAGCTCTTCCTGAGCCAGGCGACGGTGAAGTCCCATCTGGTGCACATCTACGCGAAGCTCGGGGTCGAGTCGCGGACGGCGGCGGTGGCGCGGGCGACGCGGCAGGGGTTGCTGCGGCCGTAGCGGTGGCGGGTGGGGAAATGCGACCCGAAGGGTCTGCATTTCAGGGCGCGGGGAACTGCGCGAGAAGCCCCACCGGGCCGCGGCCGCCGACGAGACGGGGCGGACCGAGCTCTCAGCGGCTCAGGTCGAAGTCCGACGGAGTCGCCCGGCGCAGGGCGCGCAATTGGGCCCGCGGAACCGAGCGGAGCGGAACCGTCAGCACCGGACACACCGCACCCCGCCGCACCCCGCGGACGACCCTCCCCCGGCGAAGCCGCCGCGGCCGGACGCCGAGGACGAGCAGGTCGTCGGGCTGATCGGCGAAGGAGAGGAGCGCGGGCGCGGGCCGCTCGCGGACCACCCGGAGCTCCACGTCCAGGCCCACCGGAACCCCGCCGAGCGCCCGCTCCACGGCCCGGGCCAGCTCCCGCCGGGCCTCCCCGTACCAGTGCCGAGCCCACTGGGGATCGGGCCAGCGCCGGTACAGCCCCTCCCCCTCCGGCGGCTCCCAGGCGAGCACCACGACAAGCGCCCGCCCCGACCGCCCCGCCTCCGCGGCGGCGACCCGCAGCGCCCCCAGGCTCGCCGCCGATCCTCCGACGCCGACCACGACGCGCCCGCTCCTGCCGGTCTCCATGCCCTTGTCTCCTTCGCTCCCGCCCCAGGCCACTGGACGGGATTCTGTAGGCTGATTGGCCTGGACGGCAGGGCCAATATCGGAGATGTGGCATGGCAGGTGGCGGTGTGGACGGCTCGGCGGTCGTGCTGGGCAGCAGACGGCTCGGCACGCTCGTGACGGGGGTGACGGGCGAGCGCCCCGGCTACCGGGCTCTGGCCCAGGGCGTGCGGACGCTGCTGCTCGACGGCCGGATCGCCCTGCACGCACGGCTGCCCGCGGAGCGCGAGTTCGCGGCGGCGCTCGGGGTGAGCCGGGCCACCGTGACCGCCGCGTACGACCTGCTGCGGGAGAGCGGGTACGCGCGCAGCAGGCGCGGCGCCGGCACCTGGACCGAGCTCCCGGACGGGGTGCGGCCGACGAGTGTGGCGACCCCGGCGGCGGGCGACGACGTGATCGACCTCGCGATCGCCGCGCCGGGCGCGCTCGCGGACGAATTGTCGGCGGCCTACACGGCTGCGGCGCCCGACGTGACCCGGCACGCGGAGACCGCGGGCTACCACCCGTACGGGCTGCCCGAGCTGCGGGCCGCGATCGCCGAGCGGTACACGCGGCGCGGGCTGCCGACGCTGCCCGACCAGATCCTCGTCACGACCGGCGCCCAGCAGGCGGTGTCCCTGACTCTGACGCTGCTCGGCCGGCCCGGCGACCGGATCATGGTCGAGAACCCCTCGTACGCGAACGCGCTGTCGGTGATCCGGCGGCTCGGCCTGCGCACGGTGCCCGTGCCGGTGTCGGCGGACGGCTGGGACTCCGAGCTGATGGAGGCGACGCTCCGGCAGGGCACGCCCCGGCTCGCCTACCTGATCCCCGACTTCCAGAACCCGACGGGCCGCGTGATGCCGCCCGAGACCCGGCAGCGGCTGCTGGCCGCGGCGCGGGCGACGGGCACCTGGCTGGTCATCGACGAGACGGTGGCGGACATCGCGCTGGACGTGCCGACGCCGCCGCCGTTCGGGGCGCTGGCCACGGGCGGCGGCGGGGAGCAGATCGTCACCGTCGGCTCGCTCAGCAAGGGGCACTGGAGCGGGCTGCGGGTCGGCTGGGTGCGGGCGGGGACGCGGCTCATCACCGAGCTCACGACGCTCCGCGTGACGGCCGACATGTCGGGCTCGGTGCTCGATCAGCTGGTCGCGGGGCGGCTGCTGGAGCGGGAGGAGGAGATTCTGCGGCGCCGGCTGCCGATCCTGCGGGCGCAGCGGGATCATCTCGTGGAGCGGCTCGGGGAGGCGTTCCCCGAGTGGCGGTGGCGGCTGCCGGCCGGGGGTCTGTCGCTGTGGGTCGATCTGGGGCGGCCGATCGCGTCGGCGCTCGCACAGGGGGCGCTCCGGCACGGGGTGCGGATCGAAGGGGGGTCCCGCTTCGGCGCGGATCCGGGGACCTTCGAGCATCGATTGCGGTTTCCCTATACGCAGCCGGCGGAGGTGGCGGACGAGGCGATCCGGCGTATCGCGACGGGACTCTCCGAGGGTCTGGCGGGAGCTGACCTCGCCCCGAGCCGGCCCCCGTGGGTGGCCTGACCCGCCTCGTCCCCGGGTGCGGCCCGGTGGGGCTTCTCGCGCAGTTCCCCGCGCCCCTGAAATGCATGGCGCTTCGCGCCGCATTTCCCCGATGGGCGACCGGCTTGCCCCTGAGGGCGCACGGAGTGTGCCCCTTCAGGGGCGCGGGGAACTGCGCGACCAGCCACGACGTACGTGTCACCCGGCGACGAGACGTTCAGCCCCGCGGCGGGCCGCCGAACAGCTCCACAGCCCCCCGCACCTGAGCCAGCGCAGCGGAGAGCGCCGAGACCGACCCGACGGCCCCGGCGACGAGCAGCAGCGACCGCCGTAACCGGGGAACCTCGGGCACCCCGCCCCGAGCCATCGCGTCCAGCGCCGCCAACTCGTCCTCCGCGATCCCCCGGTCCGGGAACTCCACGGCGTACCCGGCGAGTTCACGCCGCAGCCGGGACACCGCGGTCCGCAGCTCGGCCACCCGCGGATCCTCGCCGCTGCCCGTCACCCGCCCCTGCTCCACGCTCCGCAACACAGCTCTCCCCCTCGCACATCGTTGTGCGTGCACCCCTGGCGGACGTCACCCAAAAAGCTCAACCGGGCTTTGTGGGCGCCCAGTTAACGCCACACATCGCCGCTCCGCCAGCCCGTTGCGCAAGGCAACCTCATCGGGTGCGGTATGCAGGGGCCATGACGACGAACAAGGCGCAGGTGGCGGGGCTGCTTCTGGCGGCGGGCGGTGGCCGGCGGCTCGGTGGACGCCCGAAGGCTCTGTTGACGCATCGCGGCCGGCCGCTGGTGGAGCACGCGCTCGAAGTGCTGCGCGCGGGCGGTTGCGGTCCGCTGCACGTGGTACTCGGGGCGGCGGCCGGCACCGTACGGGAGCGGGCGCGGCTCGACGGGGTGACGACGGTGACGAATCCGGAGTGGGCCGAGGGCATGGGGTCCTCGCTGCGGGCGGGCCTGGAGTCGCTGGCGGCGAGCGGCGCCGACGCGGCGCTCGTCCTCCTGGTGGACCAGCCGGGCATCGGGGCCGCGGCGGTGGCCCGCGTCCGGGAGGCGTACCGCTCTCCGGCGTCCCTGGTGGCGGCCTCGTACGACGGGGAACGGGGGCATCCGGTGCTGTTCGGGCGGGAGCACTGGGCGGGGATCGCGGCGAGCGCGACCGGCGACCGCGGTGCGCGCGCCTATCTGAAGGAGCACCGTGGTGCTGTGGAGCTCGTCGAGTGCGGGGACGTCGCGGAGGCCTACGACATCGACACCGAGGCGGATCTCGGCCATCTCGAGTAGCTGCCCCGTACAGCCACCTTGAGTGAAGGACGTGGCACCGAGCGCCACGTTCTGTCGACTCAGAGAATCTCGACATCAACAAACCTTGAACTTCCACGATAAGGAAACTAGTATCCACTTCTCAGAAGGGCCGGTCCCCGGAAGCGGGGCCAGCAGCCATACCCAGGCGCCCCGGCACTCGGTGCCGCACGCGTCCGTTCGCTGAAGGAAGTGACAGCCTCATGTCCGCACCAGCGCCGTCCCCGCTGGCCATCGTCGACGCCGAGCCCCTGCCCCGGCAGGACGAGGTGCTCACCGATGCGGCCCTCGCCTTCGTGGCCGAGCTGCACCGGCTGTTCACGCCCCGGCGTGACGAGCTCCTCGCCCGCCGCGCCGAGCGCCGCGCCGAGATCGCCCGCACCTCCACGCTCGACTTCCGCCCCGAGACCGCCGCGATCCGCGCCGACGACTCGTGGAAGGTCGCCGAGGCCCCGGCCGCGCTGAACGACCGCCGCGTCGAGATCACCGGCCCCACCGACCGCAAGATGACGATCAACGCCCTGAACTCGGGCGCCCGCGTGTGGCTGGCCGACTTCGAGGACGCCTCGGCCCCGACCTGGGAGAACGTCGTCGGTGGTCAGCTGAACCTGACCGCGGCCTACAACCGCACCATCGACTTCACCGACGAGCGCACCGGCAAGTCGTACGCCCTCAAGGACGCCGACCAGCTCGCGACCGTCGTGATGCGTCCGCGCGGCTGGCACCTCGAGGAGCGCCACCTGGTGGACGAGAGCGGCAAGCCGGTCCCCGGCGCCCTCGTCGACTTCGGCCTGTACTTCTTCCACAACGCCAAGCGCCTCATCGAGCTCGGCAAGGGCCCGTACTTCTACCTCCCGAAGACGGAGTCGTACCTGGAGGCCCGCCTCTGGAACGACATCTTCGTCTTCGCCCAGGACTACGTCGGCATCCCGCAGGGCACCGTCCGCGCCACCGTCCTCATCGAGACGATCACGGCCGCGTACGAGATGGAGGAGATCCTCTACGAGCTGCGCGACCACGCCGCGGGTCTGAACGCCGGCCGCTGGGACTACCTGTTCTCCATCGTCAAGAACTTCCGTGACGGCGGCGCCAAGTTCGTCCTGCCGGACCGCAACGCGGTGACGATGACCGCACCGTTCATGCGCGCCTACACCGAGCTGCTCGTGCGCACCTGCCACAAGCGCGGTGCCCACGCCATCGGCGGCATGGCGGCCTTCATCCCGTCCCGCAAGGACGCCGAGGTCAACACGGTGGCGTTCGAGAAGGTCCGCGCCGACAAGGACCGCGAGGCCGGCGACGGCTTCGACGGCTCCTGGGTCGCCCACCCCGACCTGGTCCCGATCGCGATGGAGTCCTTCGACAAGGTCCTCGGCGACAAGCCGAACCAGAAGGACCGGCTGCGCGAGGACGTCTCCGTCGCCGCCGGCGACCTCATCGCCATCGACTCGCTCGACGCGAAGCCCACGTACGACGGTCTCGTCAACGCCGTCCAGGTCGGCATCCGCTACATCGAGGCGTGGCTGCGCGGCCTCGGCGCCGTCGCCATCTTCAACCTGATGGAGGACGCCGCCACCGCCGAGATCTCGCGCTCGCAGATCTGGCAGTGGATCAACGCGGGCGTCGTCTTCGAGAACGGGCAGCCCGCGACCGCCGAGCTGGCGCGCACGGTCGCCGGTGAGGAGCTCGCGAAGATCAAGGCCGAGATCGGTGAGGAGGCCTTCGCGGCCGGCAAGTGGCAGCAGGCCCACGACCTGCTCCTCCAGGTCTCCCTGGACGCCGACTACGCGGACTTCCTGACGCTCCCCGCGTACGAGCAGCTCCGCTGATCCACCCGCGACTCAGGCCCCCGGCACCGCACAGCGCCGGGGGCCTTTGCGTGGCGTCGGCGCCTGCGGGCCGGTGGGGCTTCTCGCGCCCCGCGGCGGAGCCGCTGATGTCACAGCCCCGCGCCCCTTTCCCGATGAGATCGCGCACGAAGTGCGCATCTCAGGGGCGCGGGGAACTGCGCGACCAGCCACGACGCCGGGAGAGCCGCCACGGGAGCGCACCCGGCAGACGCATCCGCGCCCGCTCAGCCGAGGTGAACCGACCAGTCCTGTTCCGCCCCCGGCTTGCCGTGAAGGTCGGGGACCCGCTTGAGCCAGGCCGGACGATCCCGCTCCATGGCGGCAGCCCGCCGCGCATCGGCGGCGGCCAACTCGTCCCGCGACGGGAACTCCGTCGGCAGCCAGGAGGCCGAGCTGCGGGCGCGGGCCAGCAGAAAGTCCACGTACGCGCCCCGCACCGCCTCGGGCCCGTCGAATCCGGGCTCGTCCACCAGCCACGCGTCCGGCACCAGCGCGAGCACCTCCCGCAGCATCTCCTCGGTCACCCGCGGAGCGAGCTCCGCGTCGGCCGCCCGCACGTCGGGCCCGTACACCCCGAGCGCGTGATGCCGGAAGTCGTACGCCTTCTCCGGCGCGGCCCCGTCCCAGCGGTGGTGGAAGACGAGCGCCGCCCCGTGGTCGATGAGCCACAGGCGCGGCGGCGCCGTGCCGAAGGTGGGCCAGACCATCAGGTTCGAGCTGTGGACGGTGCGGTCCACGTTGACCGTCAGCGCGTCGAGCCAGACGATCCGCCCGGCCTCCAGCGGGTCGACAGGGAACACCCCGGCGATCTCGGGCGTGAAGTCGGCGGCGCCCGGCAGGAAGTCCATGCCTAGGTTGATCCCGGCGCTGGCCCGCAGCAGGTCCTGCACCTCCTGGTGCGGCTCGTCCGCGGCCACGGCCGGGTCGAAGTGCGCGAGCACGAGCTCGGGGAAGCGCAGTCCGAGCCGTCGCGCGAGCTCCCCGACCACGATCTCCGCGACGAGCGCCTTCACGCCCTGTGCCGAGCCGGTGAACTTCAGGACGTAGGTGCCGAGGTCGTCCGCCTCGACCACACCGGGGACCGAACCTCCGGTGTGCAGGGGTGCGAGGTAGCGGGTCGCGACGACCTCTCTCAGGCCTTTCATGAAGCGAGCATAGAACACCCTCGAATAGGCCGACCTTTCGGAGCGTCAGTTTTCCCTGGCCACCGGCTATTTGACATTTCCGCGCCGCCGCCCTGCCGGATTCCGTGGCGGATCTGCGACATGGAAGAAGTCCGCCACTCCGCATCCGTTGCCCCGCCCCGAGCGCAGCCCCGAAGGTTCATTCCGAATGCGGCAAGTACTTCTTTCTCGCGATGAGTAGGAGACGCTCATGCATCCCCCGCGCCATGTGCACAGCGAACCCGGAAGAACGAGATCCGCAGAGGCCGCGCGATGAGGCGCCTCGGGCGACGGCTGGCCGTCGCGGCCGCCGGCGTCACCGTCCTCGGCACGCTCGTGTCGGGCACCGCGGCAGGTGCCTCCGACCCCGCTCCCCCTTCCCTCGCCTCCCTGAAGCTGTCGCCCTCCGTCCACGACAGCCTGCTCAAGGCCGCCGCCAAGAGCCGGGCCGACGTGTCACTGACCCTGGTGACCGGCGACAAGGTGAAGATCGGCGTCACCAAGGACCGCAAGCCGGTCGTCCGGGAGATCGTCCCGGCGCCGCGGCCCGGGAACGAGTCGGTCCTCTTCCACACCGTCACCAGGAACGACCAGGTGTACGTCGTGCCGGACGACGCGCTGCCGACGCTCCGTGCCGACCTCCTGGACTGGGAGCTGTTCAACCTCGCCAAACTGGCCGACTGGACGGCCGAGGGCACGACCGGCGAGGTCCCGGTGATCGCCACCTACACCGGCAAGGGCGCCGCCCGGACGGCGAAGCCCCCGAAGGGTACGAGCGCCAGGAAGGTGCTGGCGGGCATCAACGCCCGCTCCCTGCACGTCAAGGGCGACGGCACGTGGTGGCGGGAGGTGCGGAAGAAGAGCACCGGTACGTCGGCCTCCTCCCTGGCGGCCGGCCCGCTGGCCGGAGTGGGCAAGGTGTGGCTGGACGAGCTGACGAAGCTGCAGCTCGACCGGTCCGTGCCGCAGATCGGCGCGCCCGCCGCCTGGAAGGCAGGCTACGACGGCGCGAACGTGAAGATCGCGGTGCTGGACAGCGGCGTCGACGCCACCCACCCCGATCTCGCCGACCGGATCAGCGAGGCGGTCGACTTCACTGGCAGCCCGGACGGTCCGGTGGACGGCCACGGCCACGGCACGCACGTGGCGTCGACGATCGCCGGTTCCGGCAAGGCCTCCGACGGCCGGCTCCGCGGCGTCGCGCCCGGGGCGAAGCTCTCCATCGGCAGAGTCTGCGGTCCGGACGGCTCGTGCCCCGGCTCCGCGGTGATCGCCGGCATGGAGTGGGCCGCCAAGTCCGGTGCCGACGTGGTGAACATGAGCCTCGGCGGCGCGCCCTCCGACGGAAAGGACCCGCTCAGCACGGCGGTCAACACACTCAGCCGCACCTACGGCACCCTGTTCGTGATCGCCGCGGGCAACGCCGGTCCCGACTCCGGGACGGTGGGCGCGCCGGGCGCCGCCGACGAGGCGCTGACCGTCGCGGCCGTGGACAAGAGCGACCAGATGGCTCCCTTCTCCAGCCGTGGCCCCCGCATCGGGGACGGCGCGGCGAAGCCCGACATCTCCGCGCCGGGCGTCGCCATCGTCGCGGCCCGCGCCAAGGGCACCAAGATGGGCAAGCCCGTGGACGACTTCTACACGTCCGCCAGTGGCACGTCCATGGCCACGCCCCACATGACCGGCGCGGCGGCGATCGTCGCCCAGCAGCACCCCGACTTCACCGGACGGCAGATCAAGTCGCTGCTGATGGCGACGTCCAAGGAGCTCGGGCACGACGTGTACGAGCAGGGCGCAGGCCGGGTGGACCTGGCCCGCGCGATCGACCCGAAGATCACCCCCGACGGGAACCTGGCCTTCGGACGGGCCGAGTACCCGCACTCCCCGGTCTCCCGCACGGTCACCTACAACAACTGGACGGACGAGCCGGTCACCCTCACGCTCTCGGCCTCGGCCTCCACCGCGGGCAAGCCCGCGCCGGACGGGCTCTTCACCCTCGACGCCGACCACGTGACCGTGCCCGCCAAGGGCTCGGCCGAGGTGAAGGTGACCATGGACGGCAGAGCGGTGGACAGCTCCGGGCAGTACGGCGCGTACTCCGGTGTCCTGACCGCCGAGGACGGCGCGGGGACCCTGCTCGGTTCGACCCGGATCTCCAGTTTCGTGGAGCCGGTCCGCCACGACCTGAACATCAGGGTCGTTCCTCCGGTCGGCGCCACCGACGTCTCGTACGGCAGCGCGCTGATCGTCCCGGTCGACGAGGACAAACTGAAGCTGTACGAGAAGCCGCTGACGGTCCCGGGCGGTGAGACGGTCCGTGCGCGGGTCTTCGCCGGCACGGTCACCGCGGCGCTCGGTGTGACCTGGCGGGACGCGTCCGGCGAGCTGCAGATGGCCGCGCCGATGGTGCCGGAGGTGAAGGTCGCCGGGGAGACCACGGTCGAGCTGGACCTCCGGAAGGTGAAGCCCATCGAGGTGAACACCCCGGAGCCGACCGAGACGTATCAGGCGCTCTTCAAGACCGAGCGGGTCTCCGTGGACAAGAACTGGGGGATCACGGCCGCGTTGAGTACCGAGTACGGTCCCGGTGACCCGCACTGGTGGGCCCTGCCGACGACCGACAAGGTCACCCTCGGCACGCTCGACTTCTTCAGCCGGCACGTCCTCGTACCGCCGTCCGTGACGATGAAGGTCACGGGGAACGGCGACCCGTTCGACCTGGGCGCCCGCTACGCGACCCCGGACACCACCATCAACGGCGGGAACCAGCGGTGGACGAAGGACGGCAAGCCCGTGTCCACGCTCGTCCGGTCGAAGATCCCCCGGCTGCCCGTCGAGGGGAAGCGGCCCGTCGTCTACGCGGGCACCGGTTCGGCTGAGGAGCTCGCCAAGGCTGATGCCAAGGGCGCGCTGGTGCTGCTGAAGCCGACGGACATCTGTGGCACGACCTGCGACTTCACCGCGCTGCGCACGCGTGTGGCGGCAGCCGCCGACGCGGGCGCGGTCGGTGTCCTCGTCACCGGGGAGACCGACCGGGTCGCGCTGCTGAAGTACGAGTCGTCCCGGCAGTACAAGTGCGAGAACGGTCCCGACAGTTGCCCGGCCGTCGATCCCTACGCGGCACTGCCGATCGTGACCGTGCCCCCGGCCGGGGCCGCGACGCTGATCGGGCGGATCGAGGACGGCGCGCGGTCCGGCGTACGGATCGAACTCGGCGGCACCCGCGAGGTGTCCAAGACGTACGCGCTGGCCTTCGACTCCCCCGGCCGTGTCCCCGGCAACCTGCCTTACCAGGTCCGGACCCGGGATCTCGACCGCGTCGATCACCGGTTCCACGCCGACCGGCCCGGTGCGATCCCTCACTTCAGCTGGAACCGGATGACGGAGTCCGGCCCGGTGACGGAGGAACTCATGCTGCCCAAACCGGACAGCCAGCGGGAGGTCACCACGATGGTCGGACCGCGCACCCCGGACGCGATCGACCGCTTCGAGATGTCCGTCAGGGACTACGTCGGGCCGTCGGTGGCCAGTCCCTCGGGTCCCGTCGAGGCCCGGGACCTGGTGCTCGGCACGAAGAACACGATCGCCTGGAACGCGGGCCCGTCCCTTCCCGGCGCGGCGCCCCAGGTCCGCACGGAGTCCGGCTTCACCATCTCCACCGGTCTGCCGTGCGCCGGCTGCCGGGAAGGCGACCGCTTCTGGCCCACCCTGTACGTGACCAGCGGTGAGGGCGGCCGCCAGGCCATGACGGGCATGCTGCACGACACGGGCATCGCCCACCTGATCTACGGGACCCAGGCCTGTGAGCCCCCCGCATGCAAGGTGAGCCTCTTCGACGGCTCCGGCGACGAACTCCCGCAGAAGCTCAACCCGGTCGAGTTCGTCTTCCAGCTCGGCGAGCCCGGCGACGCGTCGGGCCCGATGTCGGGAAGCGGACGGTGATGACCTCAATGGGAAAGGAGACTCCTCCGGTGAACCCCGCCACGCCGCCGAAGCGGCGCCGCACGATGAAGCTCGCGGCGGCAGCGGCGGTGGCGATGCTCGCCCTCGTCGGGTGCAAGGCCGATGTCATCTCCTACGACCTGCCGGCGGAATCGGCCCGCTACACGTTCCGGGCGGAGACCGACGGGGTGCGGACCTCCTGGGAGTACACCTCGGAGCGGCCGTCGAAGTCCGACACCCCGTCGTCCCAGCCGTGCGTCGCCGACGTCGTCGTCAAGGAACCCGGACCGTGCCGTCCGGAGCCGCTCATCTTCCTGCGGTACGACCTGGGCCTGGCCCTGGACAACACCGCGAAGGCCGGCGGGGTGCACACCTTCACCGTCACCGGGTACTACCAGGACCGGCTGAGCACGCCGCCGACCGTGGACACGCTGCGCGCGGAGGCCAGCTTCGACGGCGGCGAGACCTGGAAGCCGGTGGCCACCGAGGCCGACGGGAAGAACACGTTCGCCGTGCGCGTCAGCCACCCCGAGCGCGACCAGGCCGAGGAAGGAGTGGCCCTGCGGATCACCGCGACCGACAGCGCGGGGAACAAGGTCGAGCAGACGATCCCCCAGGCCTACCGACTGCGCTGACCACCTGATCACCGCCGGGGGGGGGGGGCGCGCCCCCCCCCCGGGGGGGGGGGGCGGGCGGGGGGGGGGGGGTAGGTAGTGAAAAACCCCCCACTACGCTACCAGAACCCAAGCAAGGTGAGGGGTGGAGC
>NZ_JBHYTK010000106.1:19281-29010 GCF_042749255.1 Streptomyces sp. NPDC059524
GACCTCCACCCCCCCCCCCCCCCCCCCGATGCCCTCTCACAACCCCACCCGCGGGGGGCGGGCCCCCCCCCCCCCGCCCCCCCGGACGGAGAGGCGACATGCTGGCAGACGTACTGGGACTCACCGCCGAAGAGGCGGACACCTACCGCATCCTGGTCTCGGTGGCCTCCGCCACGCCCACCGGACTCGCCGAACTCGTCGGCCGCGACATCCTCCAGGTGTGGCGCGTCCTCGGCAGGCTCGAGGACCGCGGGCTCGTCGCCCGCAGCCTCGGCGACACCACGCGGTTCGTCGCCGCCCCACCGGCCGTCGCCCTCCAGGCGTCCCTGGCCCGGCGGCAGAACGAGCTCGATGTGGCGCGGCTCGAACTCGACTCCCTGGACGAGGTCTACCGCGCGGCCACGCTGGGGCGCGGGGCGGCCGAGGTCGTCGACGTGATCCACGGGAGCGAGGCCATCAGCGAGCGCGTCGGGCACATGCAGCTCGGAGCCCGGAAAGAGGTCATGAATTTCGTCAAGGCGCCGTTCTTCTCGCCCAGGAACATGACCGGAGAAGCGGTCACCGAACGCGGTGTGCGATGCCGCGTCATCGTCGAACGGGCCATGGTCGACGGAGGAACTCTGCCGTTCGACGACATTCTGCGGGCCCGGGATTCCGGGGAAATGGTCCGGATCGCGGAAACACTGCCGTTGAAACTCTTCATCGTGGACAGTGAGTTGGCCATTGTTCCGCTGCTCGGTTCCGCCCGTGCGGCGAAAGAGGGGGCCCTGCTCGTACACGAGTGCAGCCTCCTCGACGCGTTGATCGCGCTGTTCGAGGCCGAGTGGGAGAAGGCGACGCCGTTCGCCGCCTCCGCGGACGCGCTGCCGGGCGCGCCCGCCGTCGGTGACCTGGGTGCGCAGATCCTCGGCCTGATGCTGGCAGGCCTCACCGACCAGGCGATCGCCACCCAACTGCGCACCTCCGCACGGACGGTGCAGCGCAGGATCAGCCAGATGATGGCCGCCGCGAGGGTGCAGAACCGCATGCAGCTGGGTTTCCGTGCGGCACGGCTCGGCTGGATCGACACCGGACCGGACAACGCCTGACTTCCGCGCACCGGGCTGAAAGGATCGGGCCCGGTGTCGTCTACCGCAGGGAGTGGGCATGCGCAGGGGTCAGGGTCCGTCCGTCGCCGTCGTGGGCGGCAGCATCGCGGGATGTGCCGCGGCGCTGGCGCTGCGGCGGGGTGGTGCGGGGGCGGTGACCGTGCACGAGCGGGCGACCGACCCCCTGGACGCGCGGGGCGTCGGTGTGGCCCTGCACGACGACCGGTACGCCGAGCTGGCCGCGTCCGGCTATGTCGACGCGTCGATGCCGTGGGTCCAGATGAGGCGGCGGCGCTGGTACGTGCGGGACGACGCGGCCCTCTCGCCGCTGGGCCGCGACCTGTGGACGACCCCGTTCCCGTTCCGCGCGTACAACTGGGGTTCCCTGTGGCGGGAGCTGCGGCGCCGGGTGCCCGCGGACGTGGAGGTGCGGTCGGGTTCGCCGGTGCGGGAGGTGGCCGCGGATCCGGACGGGGACGGGGTGCTCCTTCGGACCGGGGCGGGCGCGCCCGAGCGGTTCGACCTGGTGGTCGGCGCGGACGGCTACCGCTCGGTGGTGCGGGCCGCGGCCTGCGGAGACGTACGCCCCGAGTACGCGGGGTACACGGCGTGGCGCGGCGCGTTCCCGGTCGAGCGGCTCGCGGCGCCCGGCCTCTGGCCCGAGGACGAGTGCGCGTACGTCGTCTTCCCGGGCGGCCATCTGATCGTGTACCGCATCCCGGAGGGGTCCGGCGGCGGGCGGCACGCCAACTGGGTGCTGTACACGACGCCGCCGCCCGGCCACGCCCCGGCGCCCGACTCCCCGGTGAGCCTGCCGCCGGGCACCGCGCCCGCGCCGCTGCGTGATCATCTCGCGTACGTGGCCGAGGAGTTGCTGCCCCCGTACTGGGGCGACCTGGTCCGGCAGACGACGCCGGAGGAGCTGATCCTTCAGCCGCTGTACGACTTCACGGCGGCGCGGTACACGGCGCCGGGGATGGCGCTGACGGGCGACGCGGCGACGGTGGCCCGGCCGCACACCGGGGCGGGAGCGGTGAAGGCGCTGCAGGACGCGACGGCCCTGGAGGCGGCGCTGTCCGGGACGTCCACCCTGTCCGCCGCGCTCGCCGCGTACGACGCCGACCGGGCCGCGGTGGGCCGCACGATGGTGACGCTCGGGCGCCGGCTCGGCCGGGAGCTGGTGGAGCGGACCCCGCGCTGGGGGGACATGGACCGTACGGAGCTGGAGAAGTGGTGGGGCGGGCTGGACGGTTCCGGCGCGTTCGGCGGACGCAGTCTCACGCGGCGCACCGGATGACGGCGGGGGCGCGCGAAGTCCGCCGGGACACAAAGCGGCTGATCCCCTATCAGAACCCGGTCACCGTTTTGGCATCGACGCGCCCGGCTCCATAGGATCCGCCGATGATCACTAGAAAACGGCTGGCGGCGGGCGCGAGCGCCCTGCTCGCCGCCGTCGCCCTCGGCGGGTTCGGTCCCGTCGGCAGCGCGGCGGCCGCCGACGAGCCCGCGGGGGACAAGCCCGCCCCCAAGGTCGAACTCGTCCTGGACGTCAGCGGGTCCATGCGGGCCCGCGACATCGACGGCGACTCCCGGATGGCCGCCGCGAAGCAGGCGTTCAACGAGGTGCTCGACGCGACGCCCGAGGAGGTCGAGCTCGGCATACGCACCCTCGGTGCGAACTATCCCGGCGAGGACCGCAAGACGGGCTGCAAGGACACCGCGCAGCTCTACCCCGTGGGCCCGCTGGACCGCACCGAGGCGAAGACCGCCGTGGCGACGCTGCGGCCGACCGGCTGGACGCCGATCGGCCCGGCGCTGCTGAAGGCGGCCGACGACCTGGAGGGCGGTGACGGCACCCGCCGGATCGTCCTCATCAGCGACGGCGAGGACACCTGCCAGCCGCTCGACCCGTGCGAGGTGGCCCGCGAGATCGCGGCGAAGGGCATCGGCCTCACCATCGACACGCTCGGCCTCGTGGCCGACGCCAAGACGCGGGCACAGCTGTCCTGCATCGCAGACGCCACGGGCGGCACGTACACGTCCGTCCGTCACAAGGACGAACTGACCGACCGCGTCGGCCAGTTGGTCGACCGAGCCGCCGACCCGGTCGTGACGCCGGTCGCCGTCGAGGGCGCGGCGCAGTGCGCGAGCGCCCCGCAGCTCAAGCCCGGCCTGTACACCGACCGCGAGAAGTTCGGCGAGCACCGCTACTACCGGGTCGACGTCGAGCCCGGCAAGGAGCTGCGCGCCGCGGTGAGCGTCGCCGCGGACCGGGCCGTGAACCGGGACTACGGGGTGCTGCTGCGCGCCGTCACCACGCACGGCCGGGAGATCGTGCGCGGCCAGGGTGCCGGGGACGGACGCACGGACGTCGTCTCGACGGGCCTGCGCTACCCGAAGCCGGATGCCGACTCCGACTCCGGTTCCGACGGCACCGATGAGCCGCAGGCCGAGACGGTGTGCCTCCAGGTGTCCAACTCCTACTCGGCTCCGGCCTCCGTCAAGACCACGCCCGGTCTCCCGGTCGAGCTCACGGTCGACGTCGTGGACGGGCCCGACGGCTCCTCCGACGTGGCGGCGTTCGGTCTGGGACGTGGCTGGTGGCTGCTCGGCGCGCTCGTCGTGGCCGGGTTCCTCACCGGTGTGATCTGGGGCTGGCTGTCGCGCTGGCGGGTGGCCGTCTGGAGGACGAACTGATGCGACGCGCACGAATTCTGACGGGCGCCCTGCTGGGCGGACTGATGTCCCTGCTGGCGTTCGCGGGCCCCGCGGTGGCCGACGACGAGGACGCGGAGCAGAAGGCGCCGACCGAGGCGGGGACGTCGTTCCGTACGGCGACCCCGTTCGAGCAGGGCCAGAAGCCGACCGCGAGCGCGTCGACCGGCGACTACCTGTACTGGTCGTTCCCCGCCGACGCCGGGCAGCGCCCGACGGTCCGGGCGAGCGTCGCACTCCCCGACGCGCAGGCCCGGCACGGGGCGCAGAGCTGGCGGATCGACGTGTACGACGGGCTGCGGCGCCGCCAGTCGTGCATGTACGGGACGCAGGCGCGCACGGTGCCCGCGGACGCGGCGAAGGTCGAACTGGCCTGCACGCTGCGGACGGTGCGGGCCTGGTCCGAGCCGTGGGCCGATGACCCGCTGCCCGGCTCCTACTACGTGCGGCTCACGGTGACGGGGCTCGACGACGCGGACCTCGGTCTGCCGGTGTCGGCGTCGCTGGAGGCGACGTCGAAGGAGATCGGCGCGGCCGCGGCGGTGGACGGTGCCCTGTCCGAGCCCCTGGTCGCGCCCGGCGTCCCGGACGACCACGACTGGTCCTCCCCGTGGTGGACCACGCGCTGGCTCTGGACCGCGCTCGGCGCGGCGCTCGCCGCCCTGGCCGGCATCTGGGGCTACGTCCTGACCCGCCCCCGCCGGGCCTGACCCTCCTCGGACCCGAAGCCCCTGAGGGCGCACGAAGTGCGCCTTCAGGGGCGCGGGGAACTGCGCGAGAAGCCCCACCGGCCCGCACCCGGCGACGAAATCGCAAGCCCCAACGGCGGCACCCCTGGGGCTCCGCCCCAGACCCCGCTCCTCAATCGCCGGAGGGGCTTGAATTGCCGAACCGTCGCTGTCAAGCGCACCAAGGGGCCCGGAGCCGGCCTAATCCTGTCAGGCGCGCGAAGGGTCGGTCATGAGCGCCTTCGCCAAGGCCCCGGTGCCGGTGACGGTCACCGCTCCCTCGCGCGCGGCCGCGACCACATCCCGCTCACCGCGAGCGATCGCCCCGGCCACCTCCGCGTCCAGCACCAGCCGCACATCCGCCTCGCCGCCCCCGAACACGCCCTCCCCGTACGGGTCCCCGTCCAGACCGACCCGTACGAAGAACTCGCCCTCGTCGACGTGGACGGTCACGACGCCGCTCTCCCCCAGCCCGGCGAGTCCGCGCAGCACGGGAAGGGCCAGCCAGTGGGCCCGGACCGCGTCCGTGGCCCGGCGCTCGGCCAGCAGCGGCCCGCCCCACTCCCCGAGCGCCTGCAGCACGGGCAGCAACTCGCGTCCGCGCGGGGTGAGTTCATACACGTAGGCGGAGGCGGGCGGCGCGAGGCGGCGGCGCACGGCGACCCCGTCCCGCTCCAGGTCCTTGAGCCGCGCGGCCAGCATGTCCGTGCTGACGCCGGGCAGATCGGCGTGCAGGTCGGTGTAGCGGCGCGGCCCGGCGAGGAGTTCCCGCACGATCAACAGCGTCCAGCGGTCCCCGACGACGTCGAGAGCGCGGGCGGCGGCGCAGTACTGGTCGTAGCTTCGGCGGCTCATGACCGGCAGTCTATGCAACTTGTTGGACTTTCCAAGCTCCAGCTTGGTAAAACCAAGTACCCCAGCAAGGAGGCACGCACATGGAGTTCCGGCAGTCGAGCAAGCTGAGCGAGGTCTGCTACGAGATCCGCGGCCCGGTGATCGAGCACGCCAACGCGCTCGAGGAGGCCGGCCACAGCGTGCTGCGTCTCAACACCGGAAACCCCGCCCTCTTCGGCTTCGAGGCGCCGGAGGAGATCGTCCAGGACATGATCCGGATGCTCCCGCGGGCGCACGGGTACACCGACTCGCGCGGCATCCTGTCCGCCCGCCGCGCGGTGGCCCAGCGCTACCAGGCGCTCGGCCTGGAGGTGGGCGTCGACGACGTGTTCCTCGGCAACGGCGTCTCCGAGCTGGTCTCCATGGCCGTACAGGCGCTCCTGGAGGACGGCGACGAAGTCCTGATCCCCGCCCCGGACTTCCCGCTGTGGACGGCGGTGACGACGCTGTCCGGCGGCAAGGCCGTCCACTACCTGTGCGACGAGCAGTCCGAGTGGTACCCGGACCTCGACGACATGGCCGCGAAGATCACGGACCGCACCAAGGCCGTCGTCATCATCAACCCGAACAATCCGACCGGCGCGGTCTACCCGAAGGAGATCGTCGAGGGCATCCTCGATCTCGCCCGCCGGCACGGCCTGATGGTGTTCGCCGACGAGATCTACGACCAGATCCTGTACGACGACGCGGTGCACCACAGCGCCGCCGCCCTCGCCCCCGACCTGGTCGTGCTCACCTTCTCCGGGCTCTCGAAGACGTACCGGGTGGCGGGCTTCCGGTCGGGCTGGCTGGTCGTCACGGGCCCGCGGCAGCACGCCAGGAGCTACCTGGAGGGCCTGACCATGCTGGCCTCCATGCGCCTGTGCCCGAACGCGCCGGCCCAGTACGCCATCCAGGCCGCGCTCGGCGGACGCCAGTCGATCCGTGAACTGACCGCGCCGGGCGGCCGGCTGCACGAGCAGCGCGACAAGGCGTGGGAGAAGCTCAACGAGATCCCGGGCGTCAGCTGCGTCAAGCCGAAGGGCGCGCTGTACGCGTTCCCGCGCATCGACCCGGCCGTGCATCCGATCGTGGACGACGAGAAGTTCGTCCTCGACCTGCTGCTGCGGGAGAAGATCCAGGTGGTGCAGGGCACGGGCTTCAACTGGCCGCGCCCCGACCACTTCCGCATCCTGACCCTCCCCCACGCCGACGACCTCGACGCCGCGATCAGCCGCATCGGCCGCTTCCTGAGCGGCTACCGGCAGTAGGTCACCGCCCGGCGGGTCCGCCGACCGCCTCCACGACGAAGAAGAGGAAGCAGGGCTGCGTCGTGAGCTTGTCGTAGCCGTCGGGGAAGAGCGCGCGGGCGGCCGGGTCGGGCCGCGGTTCGCTCAGGGCGGTGACGCGGAAGCCGGCGGCGGCGAAGGCCTCGGCCATCGCGTGGATCGGCCTGCGCCACAGCCGCATCGGCAGACTCCGGCCACCGAACTCCCACGTGAAGGTGTAGCTGCTGGTCGCGAAGTAGTCGGGCCGCGTGCCCGGGTGCGTGTACGCGACGAAGGGGTGGTCCACGGACGCGATCAGCCGGCCGCCGGGCCGCAGCACGCGGCGCAGTTCGGCGAGGGTCGGCCCCCAGTCCTCCAGGTAGTGCAGCACCAGGGACGCGATGACGTCGTCGAACGCGCCGTCGCCGAAGGGCAGCGGGTCGCGCAGGTCCCCCACGTGCAGGCCGGCGCGGTCCCCGAGACGGCGGCGGGCGAGCGCGATCATCGCGGCGCTCGCGTCGATGCCCGTGACGCGCGCCCCGCGTTCGGCCAGTGCGTCGGACAGCGGGCCCGCGCCGCAGCCGGCGTCGAGGACGCGGCGGCCGGTGACGTCACCGGCGAGGCCGAGCACGGCCGGCCGCTCGTAGTAGGCGTTCGCGAGGCTGTGCTCGGTGGCCTCGGCGTACACCTCGGCGAACCGGTCGTAGTCGTTCTCCGTCGTGCCCGTCGGACGATCCATCGGGGCAGCCTACGGGGCCGGCCGGAACCCGAGGGGGGCTGAACGAGCCGTTCCGGGGGCGGGTTACGGTCGGGGGATGGAGAACGTACTGCGCCCGCTGATCGTCCTCGGCGGTTCCGTCGTGCTCACACTCCTCGTCGGGTGGGCCGTCGACCGTCTGCTGCAACGCGCCGACCGGCGCCACCCGGAGACCCCGTTGTGGGATCTGCTGCGCCGCTGCCGGCTCCCGTACCAACTGGTGCTGTGCTCGGCCCTGCTGCGCGGCTCGTACGACCAGGCGCGGATCGCCCGGGACCACACGGCGTTCATCGGCCAGGTGCTCAGTCTCGTGCTGATCGGCGCCACCGCGTGGCTCGTCGTGCGGATCGCGACGGCGATCGTCGAGTCGTCCTACACGCGCTACGCCGACCAGCACCGCGACGCGGCGCGGGTCCGGCGGGTGCGCACGCAGATCACGCTCATCCAGCGGATCGTGACCGCCGTCGTCGGCGTGGTGGCGGTCGCCGCGATGCTCCTGACGTTCCCGTCGTTCCGGGCGGCGGGCGCCTCGCTGCTCGCGTCCGCGGGCATCATCAGCGTCGTCGCCGGTGTCGCGGCGCAGTCGACGCTGGGCAATCTGTTCGCCGGGTTCCAGATCGCGTTCGGCGACATGGTGCGGATAGGCGACACCGTCGTGGTCGACGGTGAATGGGGCACCATCGAGGAGGTCACCCTGACCTACCTCGCCGTCCGCACCTGGGACGAGCGGCGGATCACGATGCCGGTCTCGTACTTCACGTCGAAGCCGTTCGAGAACTGGTCGCGGGGCGGCGCCCAGATGACCGGCACGGTCTTCTTCCACCTGGACCACAGCGCCCCGATCGACGCGATGCGCGAGAAGCTGCACGACATCCTGCGCGAGTGCCCGGCCTGGGACGGCCGCAACTGGGGCCTCGCCGTCACCGACACGACGCCGAGCACGCTCCAGGTCCGCGCGGTGGTCACCGCCAAGGACGCGGACGACATCTGGACGGTCCGCGTCACCGTCCGCGAGCACCTGGTCCGCTGGCTCGCCGACCGGCACCCCTACGCCCTCCCGCGCGTGAACACCGCCGCGGCCGTCCTTCCTCCGGACACGGACTCGGTCGTCTCCCTGAGCCGCGACGGCCGCCCGCCCCGCACCGGCCGGGGCTGACCCCGCCCCTTCCGGCGGCCACGCCGGGTCAGCCGGCGCCGGGCCCGTCGTGGACGGTCAGGGCTCCGGCGAGGTCGAGGTCGGCGTTGGTGCCGTGGGCGCCGGCGCGGACGAGCAGCACGGCGCCGAGCGCGGTGCTCCAGAAGGTCCTGGCCTCCACGTCGAACGGCCGGCCGGCGCCCCAGCCGCGCGCCTCGGCGAGCCGGCTCACATAGCGCTCCGACTGCCGGAACAGCAGTTGGAGGTGCTGATCGACCACGGGCGCGAGCTCGGGCTTGGAGATCCCGGCGGCCAGGGCCCGGGCGACCGACGGCAGCGAGGGCATGGCCAGGACGGCGCGCGCGATGTTGCGCCGGAACGCCGCCGCGTCGGGGGCCTGCCGGCCGATGCGTTCGATGCGCCGGGCGTCGTGCAGCAGGCCGAGGAACGCGGCGTGCACGAGCAGCGCGTCCTTGGACCCGAAGTGGTACGTGACCTGGTTCGGGAAGACGCCCGCCGCCGCCGCGATCTCCGCGACGCTCACCTCGGCGCCGGGCCGCTCCTCGCAGAGCCGCGCCGTCTCCTCGATCAGTTTGCGCTTGGTCGCGCGCCCGCGGTCGCGCGGCCGGGCCGCGGCCTGTCGCGCCCCGGTGGGCTGCTTCTTCGCCTTCTCCGCTTTCTCCACCCCGGAATTGTATGTGATACAACATGGCTTCGTTCGTTTGTATCGCATACAAGAAAGGTCGAAGCGCATGCACCGGACCGAAGTCGTCGTGACCGGACTCGGCGCGATCACACCGCTCGGGGCGGACGTCGCGTCCACCTGGGAGGCCCTGCTCGCCGGCGCGTCCGGCATCCGCGGCGGCGCCCTTCCCGGCCACGAGGACATCGGCCTGCCCGACGTCCCGGCGGGCCCGATGGCGGCCGATCCCGCCGTGTCGCTGCCCCCGGCGCGGGCCAGGCGGCTCGACCGTTCGCAACAGGCGGCCTTCACCGCGGCGGCCGAGGCCTGGGCCGACGCCGGTGCCCCGCAGACCGACCCGGACCGGCTCGCGGCGGCGATCGGCACGGGCATCGGCGGTGTACGGACGCTGCTGAAGGAGGACGACACCCTGGAGGCGGCCGGGACCCGGCGTGTCTCGCCGCGCACGGTGCCCATGCTCAT
>NZ_JBHYTK010000107.1:0-5562 GCF_042749255.1 Streptomyces sp. NPDC059524
CCGGCCCCGCCACCGACGCGGGCGACGCGGGCGCCGTGGGAGCCCGCGGCGAACCGGCGCCCGGGGGGGCGGCGGGGGCGCGCGCGCACCTTGGGGCGGCGGGCGCGCGCCGGGGCGGCCGCGGCGGCGCCGTCGCGCGCGGGGCGGGCCGGGTGCGGGGCCGCCTCCGGCTCCGGCTCGGCGGCCGGCTCCGGCTCGGGCGCCGGTTCGGGTTCGGGGGCGCGGCGCCGCGCGGGGGGCTTGCGCTCCCCTGCCGCGGGCGCGACGAAGGCCCGGACGTCCACCGCGTCGGTGGTCGCGTCCGGGTCGGCCGGGGCGCCGGGCCGTTCGTCCGCCTCGGGCGGGCGCGCCTGCAGGTCCTTGGCGTATCGGCGCTCCATGCCCGCCCGGCCGGAGAGAAGCCGGATGGCGGTGCTGAAGCGTTCCGTCGGACGGGCTTCGTTCAGCTCGTCCTGCCTACGGAGCCACATCGGCACCAAGTAGGCGGCCCAGGCCCCGACGATGACTGCGTAGATGAGGCCGCTGCTGCTCACGCCTCACACCGTAGAGGGGTTTGCGTGAGGCCATCCGCCAATTGGGCCGGTGTGTCGCACGATCTGGCTGATATTTCGAGCATTTTTTGCGACTGATGCGATCAACCGGCCGCCCGGGGCGGGAATTTAATGCCTCCGGCGGTCGATCCGCGATCAATTTCGAACACTTATTTCATTTCGAGGGGGCGCCCGGGTCGAGCATGTTCGAGCCGCTCGGACCTGCGGTCTTGCTGCGCCGCTCGCGCCGCCACCGCTTCAGGAGCCCTTCGGGGATCTCCTCGGCGGTGAGCGCGAACACGAGATGGTCCCGCCAGGCCCCGTCGATGTGGAGATAGCGGGGGCGCAGGCCCTCCTCGCGGAATCCGAGTTTCTCCACGACCCTGCGGCTCGGCCCGTTCTCCGGGCGAATGCAGACCTCGATGCGGTGCAGGCCCACCGTGCGGAAGCAGTGGTCGACGGCGAGCGCGACGGCCGTGGGCATCACGCCGCGCCCGGCCACGGACTCGTCGACCCAGTAGCCGACGTGGCCCGCGCACATCGAGCCCCAGGTGATCCCCGCGACGGTCAACTGGCCCACCAGACGGCCCTGGTACTCGATGACGAAGGGCAGCATCCGGCCCGCGTTCGCCTCCCCGCGCAGGTGGCGGACCATCTGACGGTACGTCGGGCGGTGGGTGATCGGGCCGCTGGGCGTGGGCGGCGGGATCGTCGCCTCCCAGGGGCGCAGCCAGTCGCGGTTGCGCCGGTTCACCTCGCGCCAGGCGCGCTGGTCGCGCAGCCTTATGGGACGCAGGACGACATCGCCCTCCGCCAGGACCACGGGCCAGGACGGGCTGTTCAGTGCGCACCCCCGGGGGCGTGGGCATCGGGCCCGGCGTCCGGCCCGTCGTCCGGGCCGGCGTCGGGTCTGGGGTGGTCGCCGCCGCGGATCTGGTCGACGGCGTGCGTGAGCAGCGGCCCGAGGACGGCGAGCCCGTCCTTCACGCCTCCGCTCGAACCCGGCAGGTTCACGATCAGTGTGCGCCCGGCCAGGCCCGCGAGGCCACGGGAGAGCGCGGCCGTGGGCACTTTCTCCCGGCCGTACGCGCGGATCGCCTCCGGGATGCCCGGGATCTCCCGGTCCAGGACACGGGCGGTGGCCTCGGGGGTGCGGTCGGTGGGCGAGATGCCGGTGCCGCCGGTGGTGACCACGACGTCGTAGCCGGCCTCGACGGCGGCGCGCAGCGCGGCCTCCACGGGGTCGCCGTCCGGGACGACCTGGGGGCCCTCGACGGCGAAGCCCATCGCGCCGAGTCCGGCGGCGATCAGGGGGCCGCCCTTGTCCTCGTAGACGCCGGCCGCGGCGCGGTTGGACGCCGTGACCACCAGGGCGCGGTACGTGTCGCTCATCGGTGCCAGTCCCCGGACTTGCCGCCCGTCTTCTCCTCGACGCGCACGTCCGAGATGACGGCGCCCTTGTCGACGGCCTTGATCATGTCGACGACGGTGAGCGCGGCGACGGAGACCGCCGTGAGGGCCTCCATCTCGACGCCCGTACGGTTCGTGGTCTTCACGGTGGCGAGGATCTCCACCGCGTCGTCGGCCACCGACAGGTCGAGCTTCACCCCGGAGACGGCCAGCGGGTGGCACAGCGGGATGAGGTCGGGGGTGCGCTTGGCGCCCATGATCCCCGCGATGCGGGCGGTCGCGAGGGCGTCGCCCTTGGGAACGCCCTCGCCGCGCAGCAGTTCGATCACGCGCGGCGAGACGAGGACCCGCCCGCTGGCGCGGGCCGTGCGCGCGGTGACGGCCTTCTCCGACACGTCGACCATGCGGGCGGCGCCCGCCTCGTCGATGTGGGTCAGTCGGTCCTGCGAAGTGCTCATGGTGCTGTGGCGCTCCCGATCCGAGCCGTGCGCGGTGCGGCGCGCCGGACAGTTTGTGCGCGACACGCTACCGCGCGGCCCGGAGGGGAGGGCAGACGCTCAGCTCAGCAGCACGACGTCGACCTGGGTGCCGGGCTCCACGGAGGTGGTGGCCTCGGGGACGACGATCAGGGCGTCCGCGTGGGCGAGGGCGGCGACGAGGTGGGAGCCGGCGCCGCCGACCGGGGTGACGGTGCCGGTCGCGGGGTCGTGGGCGCCGCGCAGGAACTGGCGGCGGCCGGCCGGCGAGGTCAGCGCCTTGTCGGCGGTGAGCTTCGCGCGGACCTGCGGCCGGTGCACTTGGCCCGCGGGCAGCCCCATGAGGGTGCGGATCGCGGGGCGCACGAACAGCTCGAAGGAGACGTACGAGGAGACCGGGTTGCCCGGCAGGGCGAGCAGCGGGGTGTGGTCGGGGCCGATGGAGCCGAAGCCCTGCGGCTTGCCGGGCTGCATGGCGAGCTTGCGGAACTCGACGCCGCTGCCCGCGCCGATGCCGTCCTCGTCGTCGGGGTCGCCGATAGCGGAGAGCGCCTCCTTGACGACGTCGTACGCGCCGACGCTGACGCCGCCCGTGGTGACGACGAGGTCGGCGCGGATCAGCTGGTCCTCGATCGTGGAGCGCAGCGTCTCGGCGTCGTCGGCGACCGCGCCGACCCGGTAGGCGATGGCTCCGGCGTCCCGCGCGGCGGCGGTCAGGGCGAAGCTGTTCGAGTCGTAGATCTGGCCCTGGGCCAGGGGCTCGCCGGGCTGGACGAGCTCGCTGCCGGTGGAGACGACGACCACGCGCGGGCGCGGGCGTACGCGGACGGTGCCGCGGCCGATCGCGGCGAGCAGGGAGATCTGCGGCGGGCCGAGCACGGTGCCGGCGGAGAGGGCGCGGTCGCCCGCCTTGACGTCGCTGCCGCGCGCGCGGACGTGCGCGCGCTCCTGGGCGGCGCGGTGGACGCGGACCGCGCCGGAGGCGCCCTCCGGGGCGGCGCTGTGGGCCGTCATGGTGCTGACGGGGCCCGCGCCGAGCCCTCCGTCGGTCCACTCGACGGGGACGACGGCCTCGGCGCCGGGCGGCAGCGGGGCGCCGGTCATGATGCGGGCGGCCTGGCCGGGGCGGACCGTGGGCTGCTCGGACTGGCCGGCCGCGACGTCGCCGATCACGGTCAGCACGGCGGGGAACTCCTCGCTCGCGCCCGCGACATCGGCGACGCGCACCGCGTAGCCGTCCATCGAGCTGTTGTCGAACGGGGGCAGCGAGACCGGCACCGTCACGTCCTCGACGAGCACGCAGCCCTGGGCGTCGAGGAGTTGCAGCTCGATGGGGTCGAGCGGGTGGACGGTGCTGAGGATGTCCTCCAGGTGCTCGTCGACCGACCAGAGGTGGCCGTGACTGCTGGAGGGCGTGGTCGCGCTGCTCAAGGTCCTACATCTCCTCGGTGACGTAACTGCGAAGCCAGGTCCGGAAGTCGGGGCCCAGGTCCTCACGTTCGCACGCGAGTCTGACAATGGCCCGCAGATAGTCTCCACGGTCGCCGGTGTCATAGCGGCGTCCCTTGAAGACGACGCCGTGGACGGGGCCGCCGACCTTCTCGTCCGCGGCGAGCTGCTGGAGGGCGTCGGTGAGCTGGATCTCGCCGCCGCGGCCGGGCTCGGTCTTGCGCAGTATGTCGAAGACGTGGGGGTCCAGGACGTAGCGGCCGATGATCGCGTAGTTGGACGGGGCGTCGGCCGGTTCGGGCTTCTCCACGAGGTCGGTGACCTTCACGACGTCGCCGTCGCCGGTGGGCTCGACCGCGGCGCAGCCGTAGAGGTGGATCTGGGACGGCTCGACCTCCATGAGGGCGATGACGCTGCCGCCGTGCCGTTCCTGGACCTCGACCATGCGGGCGAGGAGCGGGTCGCGGGGGTCGATGAGGTCGTCGCCGAGCAGGACCGCGAAGGGCTCGTCGCCCACGTGGGGGGCGGCGCACAGGACGGCGTGGCCCAGGCCCTTGGGGTCGCCCTGGCGGACGTAGTGCATGGTGGCCAGGTCGCTGGACTCCTGGACCTTGGCCAGGCGGCCCGCGTCGCCCTTCTTCTGGAGGGCGGACTCCAGTTCGTAGTTGCGGTCGAAGTGGTCCTCGAGCGGGCGCTTGTTGCGGCCCGTGATCATGAGTACGTCGTCGAGACCCGCGGAGGCGGCCTCTTCGACCACGTACTGGATCGCCGGCTTGTCCACCACCGGGAGCATCTCCTTGGGAGTCGCCTTGGTGGCGGGCAGGAACCGGGTGCCGAGGCCCGCGGCAGGGATGACAGCCTTGGTGATCCTGGTGTGCGAGTCAGTCATGCCCGTCACCATATCCGGCGACTATGGGCGGAATCTGTGGGTCCGCTTTGATGGTCCATATACGCGTGGATAAAGAGAGGTTTGCGAACCGCACATGAGTCAGCCCATGAGCCGGCGACCGAGTGACCCGCGTGGCGCTCACCCTGACAAGCGCACGTTGCGACGAGAGCTCCTCGCGGTGAGGAGAGCGTTGACTGTGGATGACGTGCGGGAGACGGAGACGGTTCTCGCCCGCCGCGCCCTGGAGCTGGAGGCGCTCGCCTCGGCCCGCACGGTCGCCGCGTACGTGTCCGTCGGCGGCGAGCCCGGCACCGGCGCCCTCCTGGACGCCCTGCGGGCCCGCGGCACCCGCGTCCTGCTGCCCGTCCTGCTCGCCGACAACGACCTCGACTGGGGCGCCTACGAGGGACCCGGCTCGCTGGCCCGTGTCGAACACGCGGGCAAGATGGCCCTCCTGGAGCCCGCGGGGCCGCGGCTCGGCCCCGACGCCGTCCTGGAGGCCGACGTCGTCCTGCTGCCCGGCCTCGCCGTGGACGCGCGCGGGAAGCGGCTCGGCCGGGGCGGAGGCTCGTACGACCGCGTCCTGGCCCGCCTGGAGGCCGCCGGTGTCCGGCCCGACCTGGTGGTGCTGCTCTACGACCGCGAGGTCCTCGACGAGGTGCCCACGGAGGAGCACGACAAGGCGGTGGACGCGGTCGTGACGCCTTCAGGGGCGCGGCGCTTCACATGAACGCCGAAGGGGGGGGCCGCCCCCGGGGGGGGGCGCCGGGGAGGGGGGGGGGGTAGGATGGAGTGGATTGTTGGGGCG
>NZ_JBHYTK010000107.1:5572-17568 GCF_042749255.1 Streptomyces sp. NPDC059524
TCGGGCGCGCCCGCGGGGGGGGGCGGCGTCCGGCGCGCCGGGGGGGGGGGCGGGCGACCCCCCCGGCCCCGCCCGGCGCGCCCGGGGCGGGGGGCCCCCCCTTCTTCAAGGGCGCTTCTTCAAGGACGCTTCTTCGAGGGCGCCTTCTTCAAGGACGCCTTCTTCAAGGACGCCGGCTCTTCAGGAAGCTAGCTCTTCAGGACGAGCGTGTCCGAGGTGTCGTCCTCGACCGCCTTGTCCGTGAAGCGCCACGGCAGCAGCTCGCCGTCGATCCACTTCTGCGTCTGGTCCGTGTAGTGCGAGCTGAAGGTGTGGCCGGAGGCACCGGTCAGGTTGATCCACTTCGACTTGTCGAAGTCCTCCAGGTTCACCACCATCCGCATCGACGGCACCCAGCTGACGCCGTAGCCGCCCGCCGCGTTCCAGCCGGTCGCGTTCACGGCCGCCTCGCCGCCGCCGAGCTTCCAGGGGCCGCGGTTGAGCACGTACTGCAGCCAGCCCGGGCCCGCCGTGCCGAGCGTCTGGTTCTTGAGCTCCAGCTGGTGCAGCCGGCCCCAGCTCCAGGTGTCGATGTCCTTGCCCAGCTTGGCCGTCAGGTCCCAGCGGGCGTCCTCCATGGCGCGGGCGAACAGCTGGTCGCGGGTGTCCGTCGCCGCGTCGGTGCGCGTCTTCGGAGCCTGCCACCAGGCGTTGTTCTCGTCCTTGAGGATGTTCCGCACGACCTGGAACCAGCGGTCGCCGCCGTCCGGCTGCGCCGAGTCCGCGTCCCGCTGGCCGCACTCGCGCACCCGGCGGTCGTCGTCGGCCGGGCCCGTGTTGTCGACCGGGGCGACGCTCAGGCACTGGCCCTTGACGCGCAGCTCCTTGGGGAGCTTGTTGCCGAAGGCGAGCTTCAGGACGTTGCGCCACACCGAGTTGAAGTAGGCGGCCGCCGCCGAGTCCGGGTTCTGGGTGTAGTCCCAGTTCTCCAGGAGCTGCTGGGCCTCGCGGACGTACTTGTCCTTGACGTCGATCTTCAGCAGGTAGGGCACGAGCAGCTTGGCGATCTCGCTGCTGTTGTCCATCTGCATGGTGCGCATGTCGTCGGTGGAGATCTTGCCGCCGCCGTCGATCTTCGACTTGATCAGGTCGGTGATGCGCTGGCTGCGCGTGCCGTAGCCCCAGTCGGTCGTCAGCGTGTACGGGTAGTCCTTGCCGACGACCGCCTGGTTGGCGGTGACGATGTAGCCGCGCTTCGGGTCGTACTCGTAGGGCAGCTCGTCCTGCTTGATGAAGCCGGTCCAGCGGTACTTGGGGTCCCAGCCGGGCGAGGGGAGCGAGCCGTCGCCCTCGCCGCGGGTCGGGATGCGGCCGGGCAGCTGGTAGCCGATGTGGCCCTCGGTGTCGGCGTACGTGAGGTTCTGCGAGGGCACCTGGAAGTCGGCGGCGGCCTTGCGGAACTCGGTCCAGTCCGAGGCGCGGTCGATGCCGAAGACGGCGTCCATCGTGTTGCCCGCGTCCAGGGCGGTCCAGCGCAGCGCGATGCCGTAGCCGTCACCGCGGTCGGGGGCCGTGGTGCCGACGGGGGCCTTCTTGCCGACCTTGACGAGTTCGTCGTTGCGGTCGGAGAGCAGCGGGCCGTTGTTCGTCTCGCGGATGGTGATCGTCTTGTCGTCGCCGCCGGCGACCTTGATGATCTCCTTGCGCGTCTTGAAGGCCACGGTCTTGCCGCCGTACAGGTAGCCGTCGCCGCTGAACTTCTCCAGGTACAGGTCGGTGACGTCGGCGCCCGAGTTCGTCAGGCCCCAGGCGATGTCCTGGTTGTGGCCGATGACCACGCCGGGCATGCCCGCGAAGGTGTAGCCCGCCACGTCGTACTGGCACTTGGCCGAAAGGCTCGTGCAGTGCAGGCCCATCTGGTACCAGACGGACGGCAGTTGCGGCGCGAGGTGCGGGTCGTTGGCGAGCAGCGGCTTGCCGGTGATGGTGTGGTCGCCGGAGACCACCCAGGAGTTGGAGCCGATGCCGTTGCCGTTCGGGCCGAGGCCCGCGGAGTCGGGGATCCGGTCCAGGACGTCCGCGAGGCCGCCCAGCTGGCTCTCGAGCCCGCCGGTGCCCTCGGGGGCCTGCGCGCCGCCCGTGAGGCCCGTACCGGCCCCCTGGCCGCCTCCGGAGCCCTGCCGGCCGGCGCCCGTGGACGCCTGCTCGTACGTGCCCGTGGCCTCGTCGTAGCCGCCCTCCTGCACGATCGGCTTGTTCCGGTCGTACGGGTAGGCCGGGTACAGGTCGGCGATCTGCTTCTTGTCGAGGCGGCTCGTCATCAGCGAGCGGTCGATCTCGTCCTGCATGTTGCCGCGCAGGTCCCAGGCCATGGCCTTGAGCCAGGCCACGGAGTCGACCGGCGTCCACTTCTGCGGCTTGTAGTCGTTCTCGAAGCCGAGGGCCACGTACTCCGCGGAGATCTCCTTGGCGCTCTTGCCCGCCAGGTAGGCGTTGACCCCCTTGGCGTACGCCTGGAGGTACTTCTTCGTCTCCGGCGCGAGCTTGGAGTCGTACTCCTCCTGCGCGACCCGGTGCCAGCCCAGGGTCCGCAGGAACTCATCGGTCTTGACCTGGCCCTTGCCGAACATCTCGGAGAGCCGACCGGAGGTCGTATGGCGGCGCACGTCCATCTCGTAGAAGCGGTCCTGCGCCTGCACGAAGCCCTGCGCCATGAACAGGTCCTCGTCCGAGGAGGCGTAGATCTGCGGGATGCCGTGATCGTCCCGCTTGACCTGGACCGGCCCGTCGAGACCGTCGATCCGGACGGAGCCCGTCGTCTGCGGCAGCGAGGCGCGCACGCTGTCGACGCCCCAGTACGCGCCGTACCCGATGCCCGCGAGAACGGCCAACACCAGGACGATCACGATCAGTCGGGCTCGGCGCCCCTTCTTCCTGCCGGTCTGGCCGCCGGAAGAGGCATTACTGGAGGAGGGCATCGCGATCCTTGCTGTCCTTCGCGGGCTGCTGGCTGGAGCAACCATACGAGCAGTGCGATCCGGGCCCGGACGCGGAGTCAGGAAGGAGCCACCTACGGGGTGCGCGGCGAGGGCCCGACCGTCAAGGAACCGTTAACGATTAGGTAAGGTAACGAAGTAACTCCCCCCACATCGACCCCTGCGAAGCACCTCGCGGAAGGAACGGCCCCTGACTGTCGACCACCTCAACCAGCTCCTGCTCGTCAGCGCGCTCGTGCTGCTCATCGCGGTCGCCGCGGTGCGTATCTCCTCGCGCAGCGGGCTGCCCAGCCTGCTCCTGTACCTCGGCATCGGCATCGCCATGGGTCAGGACGGCATCGGCAACGTCTCCTTCAGCAACGCCGAGCTGACCCAGGTCATCGGGTACGCGGCGCTCGTCGTGATCCTGGCCGAGGGCGGTCTGGGCACGAAGTGGAAGGAGATCAGACCGGCGCTCCCGGCTGCGGCCGCGCTGTCGCTCGTGGGCGTCGCGGTGAGCGTGGGGGTCACGGCCGCCGGCGCGCACTACCTGGTGGGCCTGGAATGGCGGCAGTCCCTGATCATCGGCGCGGTGGTGTCCTCCACGGACGCGGCGGCCGTCTTCTCCGTCCTGCGCAAGGTGCCCCTGCCCGCGCGGGTGACGGGCGTCCTGGAGGCCGAGTCCGGCTTCAACGACGCCCCTGTGGTCATCCTCGTCGTCGCGTTCTCCACCGCGGGCCCCGTCGAGCACTGGTACCACCTGATCGGCGAGATCGCCCTGGAGCTGACCATCGGCGCCGCGATCGGCCTCGCCGTCGGCTGGCTCGGCTCCTACGGGCTGCGCCATGTCGCGCTGCCCGCCTCCGGCCTCTACCCGATCGCCGTCATGGCCATCGCCACCACCGCCTACGCGGCGGGCGCCCTGGCCCACGGCAGCGGCTTCCTCGCCGTCTACCTGGCCGCCATGGTGATGGGCAACGCCAAGCTGCCCCACTGGCCCGCCACCCGCGGCTTCGCCGAGGGGCTCGGCTGGATCGCGCAGATCGGCATGTTCGTCCTGCTCGGCCTGCTCGTCACGCCGCACGAGCTCGCCGACGACATCGTGCCCGCCCTGGTCATCGGCCTCGTGCTCACCATGGTGGCGCGCCCCCTGGAGGTCGTCCTCAGCCTGGCGCCGTTCCGGATGCCCTGGCAGGAGAAGGCCCTCATGTCCTGGGCCGGGCTGCGCGGAGCGGTGCCCATCATCCTGGCGACGATCCCGATGGTGACCGGCGTCGCCGACAGCCGCCGCATCTTCAACATCGTCTTCGTCCTGGTCGTCGTCTACACCCTGATCCAGGGCCCCACGCTGCCCTGGCTGGCCCGCAAGCTGCGGCTCGGCGACTCCGCCGAGGCCGCCGACCTCGGCATCGAATCGGCGCCCCTGGAGCGGCTGCGCGGCCATCTGCTGTCCATCGCGATCCCCGAGGGCTCCCGGATGCACGGCGTGGAGGTCGGCGAGCTGCGGCTGCCCAAGGGCGCCGCCGTCACCCTCGTCGTCCGCGACGCCGCTTCCTTCGTACCTGCCCCCACCACCGTGCTGCGGCAGGGCGACGAGCTCCTCGTCGTCGCCACCGACCCGGTGCGGGACGCGGCCGAGGCGCGTCTGCGGGCCGTCGCCCACGGCGGCAAGCTCGCCGGCTGGCTGGGCACAGGAGGCGGGACCTCCCGGTAATATGGGGGCACACACCATGTACCACCGACTCTGCCTGACGTAGAGCCGGCGCGACCGCAAAGCGGCCGCGGTCCCCTTGCAGCACCCGCGCCCGGCCCCGCAGCCCGGCGCCCCGCTTCTGCACGGCCCAGGGCCTCTCCTGGCGCGGACCGCAGTATCACTCGGTTCCCGGCGCACGAGGACGGCTCTCGGTGCCCCACGCCCCGACCGGGCGGCGGGGCACTACCAGGCGGCAGAAAGGCGACGGCCGTGCCACAGAAGGCCACGGTCACCGACACCACCGGCAAGCGCCCGGGCTACGGACAACTGCTGCGCACCCGCGGCGCCTGGACGTTCCTGCTCCCGGGCTTCGCGGCCCGCCAGCCGTTCGCGATGCTGACCATCTCGATCGTGCTGCTCGTCCAGCACACCACCGGCTCCTACGGCACGGCGGGCGCCGTGTCCGCCACGACCGGTGTCTCCATGGCGCTGTTCGCGCCCTACAGCGGCAAGCTCGCCGACCGCTTCGGCCAGCGCGCCGTCCTGCTGCCCGGCGTCCTGGTGCACTCCGCGTCCGGCGCGACCCTGACGGCCCTCGCGCTGTCCGGGGCGCCCACGTGGACCCTGTTCCTCGCCGCGGTGCCCACGGGCGCCTCCACGCCGCAGATCGGCCCCATGGTGCGGGCCCGCTGGGGCGTGCGCCTGCAGGGCTCGCCCCTGATGCAGACCGCGGCCGCCTTCGAATCCGTCACCGACGAGTTCACCTTCGTGCTCGGCCCGCTCTTCGCGACCGCCCTGTGCACGGGCGTCGACCCGGCCGCCGGCCTGCTCACCGAGGCCGCCCTCACCCTGGTCGGCGGCCTCCTCTTCGCCGCCCAGAAGGGTACTCAGCCGCCCGTGAGCGCCCTCGCGGGCCACGCGCGCGTGGAGCACTCCTCCGCGCTGCGCGTCCCCGGCGTACGCGTGCTGATCGTCACGTTCCTCGGCATCGGCGCCGTCTTCGGCGGCATGCAGGTCTCGCTCGCCGCCTACACGGAGTCCATCGGCGAGCCCGGCATGAACGGCGTCCTCTACGGGATCTTCGCCGCGGGGAACATGCTCTCGGGCATCGTCTGCGGCGCCGTCGCCTGGAAGGCCGCCCCGCAGCGCCGCCTCCTGGTGTCCTACACGGCGCTCGCCCTGATGGCCTCGGGCCTGTGGGCGGCCCAGTCCGTGGTGCTGCTCGCCGGGCTCGGCCTGCTGGTCGGCGTGTGCATCGCGCCCGCCCTGATCACCGGGTACACGCTCGTCGAGAAGATCGTCCCCGCGGGCTCCCGCACCGAGGCCTTCACCTGGCTGACCGGGGCGGTCGCGCTGGGACAGGCGGCGGCCGTCACGGTCGCCGGTCAGCTCGAGGACCGCTTGTGGGACGGTGCGGGATTCCTGGTGCCGATGGGCGGCACGGTGCTGGCCCTGGCGGTCATGTTCCTGCTGCGTACGCGGCTCGTCCCGCCGTCCGTCGGGCGCACCGTGGCACGTGGTGTCGGTCACCGAGTGCCGGTGACGGTGGACTGATCCCGAGGAATAGGCCACTATAGAGCGTCGTTAGCACTCATTGAGTGAGAGTGCCAGGAGGAAGACACAGTGCCGACTTACCAGTACCAGTGCACCGAGTGCGGCGAGGGCCTCGAGGCGGTGCAGAAGTTCACCGACGACGCCCTGACCGAGTGCCCGAACTGCGGTGGCCGCCTGAAGAAGGTGTTCTCGGCCGTCGGCATCGTCTTCAAGGGCTCCGGCTTCTACCGCAACGACAGCCGCGGCTCCTCGTCGAGCAGCAGCCCGGCGTCGTCGTCGAAGCCCGCCTCCACGACGTCGACCTCTTCGTCGTCCTCGTCCTCGGAGTCCAAGTCGTCCTCGACGGCCTCCTCCGGTTCGACGAGCTCGTCGAGCTCCTCGTCCGCGGCCTGACCCGGACCCACGCCTTACGAGACCCTGTCGTCCCCGGACGGCAGGGTCTTCGGCGTCCCGCCCTTGGTTAGTGTGCTGACCATGGCGACGAACGCGAACACCAGCACCGGGGCCGAGATCGGCGTGATCGGCGGCTCCGGCTTCTACTCCTTCCTGGACGACGTGACCGAGATCCAGGTGGACACCCCCTACGGGCCGCCGAGCGACTCGCTCTTCCTCGGCGAGATCGCCGGCCGCCGCGTCGCCTTCCTGCCCCGGCACGGCCGCGGCCACCACCTGCCGCCGCACCGGATCAACTACCGGGCGAACCTGTGGGCGCTGCGCTCGGTCGGCGTGCGCCAGGTGCTCGGACCGTGCGCGGTGGGCGGCCTGGTGCCCGAGTACGGGCCCGGCACGCTGCTGATCCCGGACCAGTTCGTGGACCGCACGAAGTCCCGGGTGCAGAGCTACTTCGACGGGCTGCCGCTGCCCGACGGGACCGTGCCGAACGTCGTGCACGTCTCGCCCGCCGACCCGTACTGCCCGGCCGGGCGCCGGGTGGCAGTGGAGGCGGCCCGCGGCAAGGGCTGGGAGCCGGTGGACGGCGGGACCCTCGTCGTCGTCGAGGGGCCGCGCTTCTCGACCCGCGCCGAGTCGCGCTGGCACGCCTCGATGGGCTGGTCCGTGGTCGGCATGACCGGGCACCCGGAGGCGATGCTCGCCCGTGAGCTGGAGCTCTGCTACACCTCGCTGACCCTGGTCACGGACCTGGACGCGGGCGCGGAGAGCGGCGAGGGCGTCTCGCACGACGAGGTGCTCAAGGTGTTCGCGGCGAACGTGGACCGGCTGCGGACCGTGCTGTTCGACGCGGTCGCGGGCCTGCCGGCGACGCAGGAGCGGGACTGCCTGTGCGTCGGGGCACTCGGCGGCATGGACCCCGGGATCCGGCTGCCGTGATCCGCCGTCCGGCTTCCCCGGCCGGACGACGTCGGTGAACTTCACGTTCGGGTGAGGGAGTTGTCCACAACCGGCCGGTAGCACACGGGGCCCGGCGGGGTCCTTCGCCGGAGCGGATCGTGGTCGACGAGACGGACGCGGTGTCCGTCCGACCCGAACCGATCCGCAGGCGGTGACCACCGTGTCCGCAGCAGCACCCGGCCCCTACGGGCTCAGCACTCCCCCACCCGCGTCCACACCCACTCCCCCGACGTCCGAGGTGCCGCCCTTCCCTCCCGTGCGCGTACGCGGCGGACGACCGCGCGCCGGTCGCGGCGGCCCGCGCCGCAGCGGGCCGGTGCTCGCCGCCGGACTCGCCCTGACCGCGGCGGCCCTGGTCGCCGCGGTGCCCTCGTCCGGCGCCGGGGACGGTCATCAGCGGGCACAGGCGCCGCCACCCCGGACCGCGCGCGGGCCGGCGCGGCCTCCCGCCGTGACGGTGTCGGCTCCGGTGCGGATCGCGGACGCGGCGGCGGCACGCCTGCTGCGGCCGGGCGACCGGGTGGACGTGGTCGCGGCACGGACCGACGGGAAGCCCGGAGCCCGGGTCCTCGCGTCCGGCGCCCGGGTCGCGTCCGTACCCGACGCATTTTCGGGCGAAACCCCGGACGGGGGCGGTGCGTTGGTCGTGCTGAAGGTGGAGCGCCCTGTCGCCGCACGGCTCGCGGGAGCGGGGGCCGTGTCCAGGCTGGCGGTGACGGTCTGGTGACCGTTCTCCCGTCAAGTCCCCCGATCGAGTTACCGGATTGGACAGGTCTGACCCGAACTGTCGTAGGTTGCGGGGGCGTTTGCACCACAACCTGCACATGTGAAGAGAGGCCTTCTGGTGAGCGAGAAGAAGCAGCCGGGCGTGTGGGAAGGCTTCAAAGCCTTCCTGATGCGCGGCAATGTGATCGACCTGGCGGTCGCGGTCGTGATCGGCGCGGCGTTCACCAACATCGTGAACGCGGTGGTCAAGGGTGTGATCAACCCGATCGTCGGTGCGTTCGGCACCTCCGACCTGGACAACTACAAGTCCTGCCTGAAGGGCGACTGCAGCGGCGAGGGCGGGATCGAGATCCTCTGGGGCACCGTCCTCAGCGCCACGCTCAGCTTCATCATCACGGCGGCCGTCGTGTACTTCCTGATGGTGCTGCCCATGGCGAAGTACCTGGCCCGCAAGGCCAACATCGACGCGGCGAAGGAAGGCACCCACGAGGTGATCGAGGTCTCCGAGCTGGAGGTCCTCAAGGAGATCCGCGACGCCCTCGTGGCGCAGCGCGGCTCGGGTCACTCCGAGTCGTAGCGGCTACTCAGAGGTGGTGGGGCGGCTTCTCGTCGAGGAACCGGGCCAGGTCGGCGGCGCTGTTGTCACCGGCGGCCGGCCGTTCGCCCCACCCCCGGTCCGTGTCGTCGGAGGACTGCGCCGACAGCGGATCGTCGAAGATCAGCGCGGCCTTGGGGTCGCGCGGCTCGGGGGCGGGCTTCGGGGTGTCGCTCATGGCTCCAGGGTACGTCGCGGGTGCGGACCGCGATGAGAGCGCGATCCTCCCGGCTCGACCGGCCGACGGGGCGGGATCGGCCCGGGGCTCGGCGCCCCCGCGGGCGGAGAACCACCCACAGACGGGTCCACGCCGCCTTGATCAGCACCGGGAGCGCCGCGGCGAAGCCGATGAGGAAGAAGCACGGCCGGGGTCAACTGTCGTGGTACGCAGGGCGCATGACGACGGAATCGACGACGGGCGGCAGGCCGGCCCGCAACGACGCCCTGACCGACGTGCCCGGCCTGCGCGTGGGGCACGCCACCCGCCGCGGCGACGGGTGGCTGACCGGGACGACGGTCGTGCTCGCGCCCGAGGGCGGTGCGGTCACCGCGGTCGACGTGCGCGGTGGCGGCCCCGGCACCCGGGAGACGGACGCGCTGGACCCGCGCAATCTGGTGCAGCGGATCGAGGCGGTGGTGCTGACGGGCGGCAGCGCGTTCGGGCTCGACTCGGCGTCGGGGGTGATGGCGTGGCTGGAGGAGCAGGGGCGCGGGGTGCCGGTGGGCGGGCCCGGGCAGGTCGTGCCCGTGGTGCCGGCGGCCTGTGTCTTCGACCTGGGCCGGGGCGGCGACTGGCGGGCCCGCCCGGACGCGGCGACGGGCCGGGCCGCTGTGGAGTCCGCGGCGGCGAGCCCGGTCGGCGCCCCGGTGGCCGAGGGCAGCGTCGGCGCGGGCACGGGCACGCTGGTCGGCGGGTTGCGCGGCGGCATCGGCACGGCGTCCGTACTGCTCGACTCCGGGATCACGGTCGCTGCCCTGGTGGTGGCCAACGCGGCCGGCTCGGCGGTGGACCCGGGGACGGGGGCGCTGTACGGGGAGTTCTTCGCGGGGCGTGGGCCGGTGGCGTATCCGGACGCGGCGGTGCACGCGGCGGCGGGTGAGCGGCTGGCGGCGGCGCGCGCGGCGAACGGGCCGGCGCCACTCACCCAGCCCGATTTGGCGTCCGGGCCCACCTTGGCGTCCGGGCCTGAGCCGGCGTCCGGCCCTGCGTCGGGCCCCGTGTCCGGGCCGGCCACGTTGAACACGACGCTCGCCGTCGTCGCCACGGACGCGGACCTGAGCAGGGCGCAGGCGCAGAAGGTGGCGGGGACCGCGCACGACGGGATCGCGCGGGCGGTGCGGCCGGTGCATCTGCTGAACGACGGCGACACGGTGTTCGCCCTCGCGACCGGGGAGCGGCCGCTGGACGCCGCGAACCCGCTCGCGCTCAACGAGATCCTCGCGGCGGGGGCGGATCTCGTGACCCGGGCGATCGTGCGGGCGGTGCGGGCGGCGGAGTCGGTGCGCGGCGACCGTGACGGTGACGGCGGCGGTGCCGGGCGCGTGTATCTGTCGTACTCGGAGCTGTACGGCTGAGCGGGGCGTCTCGGGCGGGGGGCGCCCTCGGTCTCGTACGGCTCTCGACGGGCACTCTCGGGCGGGGGCGCCCTCAGTCTCGTACGGGCTCCTCGTGGGGGTTCCCGTGACAGAGTCCGCGCTTCGTCACAGGACTGTCCCTGTGGCTGCCTTCACAGGAAGCGGAGGGAACCCCTCCGGTCATCTCGCGCTCTCTCCACACACCGGATCAACGAGATGAACCACACGAACAGGAGCAGGCCGTGAGAAGGCAGAACATAGCCACCGTATGCGCCGCCGTCGCCGTCGGTGCACTGGCCCTCACGGCCTGCGGCGGCAGCGCGAAGGCCGACAACGACACCGACGGCAAGGGCGGTGACCCGAAGGGCGCGCCGCGCATCACGATCTCGGCGAAGGACGGTTCCACGGGGGCGTCCATCAACGCGACCGGGGTCAAGGTCAGCGGCGGCAAGCTGACCACGGTGAAGATGACGACGTCGGCGGACGGCGCCGAGGTCCCCGGCACGATCAGCGCCGACGGGGCGACCTGGAAGCCCAAGGAGCAGCTGGAGCGCGGCACCAAGTACCGGATCTCCGCGACCGCGAAGGACGCCGGGGGCGAGACGGCCGCCGCCAACTCCATCTTCACCACGGTCTCGACCGGCAACAGCTTCATCGGCACCTACACCCCGGACAACGGGACGACGGTCGGGGTCGGCATGCCGGTCTCGTTCACCTTCGACAAGGTGATCACGAACAAGAAGGCCGTGCAGTCGGGCATCAAGGTGACGTCCAGCAGCGGCCAGCAGGTGGTCGGCCACTGGTTCGGCGAGCAGCGGCTCGACTTCCGGCCCGAGGAGTACTGGAAGGCCGGCTCCAAGGTCACCATGAAGATCGACCTCGACGGGGTCGAGGGCGCCAACGGCATCCACGGCGTCCAGAAGAAGACGGTCACCTTCACCGTCGGCCGCTCCCAGGTCGCCACCGTCGACGCGAACACGCAGAAGATGACCGTGGTCCGCGACGGCCAGACCCTCAAGACCGTCCCCGTCTCCACCGGCAGCGCCGACCACCCCACCTACAACGGCCAGATGGTCATCTCCGAGAAGTTCGTGCAGACGCGGATGAACGGGTCGACGGTCGGCTTCGGCGGCGAGTACGACATCGCCGACGTGCCGCACGCGATGCGCCTGTCGCAGTCCGGCACGTTCATCCACGGCAACTACTGGAGCTCGCCCGGCATCTTCGGCGCGCAGGGCACCAGCCACGGCTGCGTCGGACTCCAGGACGTGCGGGGCGCGGGCGGCGACACCACCGCCAAGTGGTTCTACGACAACTCGCTCGTCGGTGACGTCGTCGTCGTGAAGAACTCCCACGACAAGACGATCTCCCCGGACAACGGCCTCAACGGCTGGAACATGCCGTGGAGCGAGTGGACGGCCGGCAGCGCCGCCTGACCCAGGACACAGGGGAAAGACCAGGGGCCGCGCGGGAACCTCCCCCCCGGCCCCCCCCGTGTGCAGGCCGGAAAGCCAAAAACCGCAACCCCGATGGCAATAAACAGGCCCTA
>NZ_JBHYTK010000107.1:17578-28933 GCF_042749255.1 Streptomyces sp. NPDC059524
GGCTGTGGGCACCCCCCGCCTGTTCCCAGAAACCACATATCTCGTTCATCGGGGGGGCGCCGCCGCCCCCGCCCTCCCGCGCGGCCCCCGCGTTGTGCAGGCAGGATTCCCAAATCCCGCTCCGCGTTTGCCATTTCAGAGGCCGATGTCCGAGCGAGGGGCTACGGTATGCACCCACAAGGTGACACGAAGCAATCCCGGGAGGTGCCTTGAGCGTTCCGTACGACCATGTGCCCGACCCTCTGTCCGACCTCGCGTCGCACACGTCGCCCGACGGGCAGCTCAGCGGCCTGCTCGGGCGCGCGCTCAACTCCTTCGAGCTCCCCGACGACATCCTGGCCCGCCTCGACAGCGCCCTCGCCTACGACAGCACCCTGCACTCCGCGCACCACAGCGCCGGCCTGCACCGGGAGACGTACCGGCACACCTGGCTGCTCGCCGACGGAAGCCCGCTCACCCTCTGGGAGCTCGTCCACAACACGGGGCGGGACCGCATGCCCCAGCACGAGGTCTACGTGACCGAGGACGAGCTGCACCTGGCGACCGGCCGGCTGCCGCTGCCCCCGGAGTCCGCGCCGGACTTCACCCTCCAGACGCCGGTGCTCCCGCTCCAGCTCCAGGCGGTCGCGCCGCGCGGCCACAGCTTCGGCCCCGCCGACCCGGACAGCTCCGTCGACCACGCCCGCCGCCTGCTGCGCCGCGCGGAGAACCCGGACGCGGCGACCCGGCCCGGCCCCGGCACGGCCCGGCTGCTGCGCGACGCGTGCGCGCACGAGATCACGCAGGCGTTCGGCCGCAGACTCAGCCAGGGCTTCGCGCTGTACGAGCACGCGTTCCTGCTGCGCGACGGCTGCGAGGTCAGCCTCTGGGAGGTCGAGCACACGGCGACGCGGGACGGCCGGCACATGTGCGAGGTCTACCTGACGCAGGAAGCGGCCCGCGCCGCGATCGAGCACCGCGCGGCGGACCGGGTCCGGCTCAGCGGCGGCTGAACTGCCGCACGAGCCCGGCGAACGCGTCCTGTTCGTCGGCCGTGAGCGGCACCGACTCCAGGGCGGGCGCCTGCGACTGGGCGGGCAGCGCCCCCATCGGCAGCCGCGCGGGGCCCCGCGGGGCGAAGGCGACGGTGCGGACGAGCCGCACCAGACCGACCACCCAGGCCACCGTCACGACCGCGAGGATCGCGAGGCCCACCTGCTGAAGGATCGACACGTGCTCAGGCATACGGCCCAGTGAACACCACAGTCCGGGCCTTTGGTCCCGGACCGTGACGTATATCGCAGGAACGGACAGTTCCGGACTTCCCTCCGGACTACCCTGTCCAGACTCCCTGTCCAGACTTTCTCTCCAGGCTTCGTCTTCGGACTTCCTCCGGCCGAAGGCCCGGTCCGGACGGCCGGCTCAGGCTACGGTGGCGACCTTCGTGGCCTGAGCCTGGCTGCCGCCCGCCTCCGGCGCCGTCCGGCGCAGCCCCTTCAAGGCGACGACCAGGGCGGTCGAGACGCAGACTCCGGCGGCGATCGCGATGAGGTAGAGCAGGGCGTTGCCGATCAGCGGGACGACGAAGATGCCGCCGTGCGGGGCCCGCAGGGTGCAGCCGAAGGCCATCGACAGGGCACCGGTGACGGCGCCGCCCACCATGGATGCGGGGATGACCCGCAGCGGGTCCGCAGCGGCGAAGGGGATGGCACCCTCGGTGATGAAGGAGGCGCCGAGCACCCAGGCCGCCTTGCCGTTCTCCCGTTCGGCGCGGGTGAACAGCCGGCCCCGTACGCTCGTGGCCAGCGCCATCGCCAGCGGCGGCACCATGCCGGCGGCCATCACGGCGGCCATGACCTTGAGCGAGCCGTCGCTGGGGTTCGCGAGGCCGCCGACCGCGAAGGCGTAGGCGACCTTGTTGAGCGGACCGCCCAGGTCGAAGCACATCATCAGGCCGAGGATGATCCCCAGGATGATCGCGTTGGCACCCGAGAGGGAGTTGAGCCAGTCCGTCAGGGCGCTCTGCAGCGAGGCGATCGGCTTGCCGATCACCACGAACATCAGGAATCCGACGACGATCGACGAAAGCAGCGGGATCACGACGACCGGCATGATGCCGCGCAGCACGGCCGGGACGTTCACCTTCTGGATCGCCATGACGACGCCGCCCGCGATCAGGCCCGCGGCGAGGCCGCCGAGGAAGCCCGCCTGGGTGGTCACCGCGATGGCGCCGCCGACGAAGCCGGGGACGAGGCCCGGCCGGTCCGCCATCCCGTAGGCGATGTAACCGGCGAGGACGGGGACCAGGAAGGCGAACGCCGCCTGGCCGATATGGAAGAGCAGCGCGGCCCAGCTGGTCGTCGAGCCCCAGTCGAAGTGGTTGAAGAGGGTCTCGACCTTGACGTTCGCGATCTCGTAGCCGCCTATCGCGAATCCGAGCGCGATGAGCAGTCCTCCGGCGGCGACGAACGGCACCATGTAACTCACACCCGACATCAGCCACTTGCGCAGCTTCGTGCCGTAACCGTCCGTCACCTCTCCCGCGTTGTCCACAGGTGTGGACGGCGCGCCGGAATCGGCGGTCCCGGTGATCTCGCCGCGGGCCGCCTTCGCACGGACCTCGGTGATCAGTTCCGCGGGGCGGCTGATGCCGGCCTTCACGCCCACGTCGACCGTGGGCTTTCCGGCGAAGCGCTCCTTCTCCCGTACGGGAATGTCGTGGGCGAAGATCACCGCGTCCGCCGCCGCGATGACGGTGGGGTCGAGGCGGGTGAACCCGGCGGAACCCTGGGTCTCCACGGCGAGTTCCACCCCGTCGATGTCGCGGGCCGTGTTCTCCAGGGACTCGGCCGCCATGTAGGTGTGGGCGATGCCGGTGGGGCAGGAGGTGACGGCGACGATCCGGAAGGGTGGCCGTTCCGGTTCCGTTTCCGAGGCAGAGGCCTCGACCGGCTCCGGCTCCGGCTCGGCAACCGATTCAGGCGCGGCAGACGGCTCAGAGGTCGGCTCGGGCTCGGGCGTCTCGGTGTCGCCGCGGATCAGGGCCGCCGTGCGGTCCGGGTCCGTCGCCGCACGCAGGGCCGCCTTGAAGTCCTCGTCCATCAGCTGTCGGGCCAGCGCGGAGAGGATCGTGAGGTGGGCGTCGTCCGCTCCCGCCGGGGCCGCGATCAGGAAGATCAGGTCGGCGGGCCCGTCGGGCGCGCCGAAGTCGATGCCCCCGGAAGCGCGGCCGAACGCCAGAGTCGGCTCGGTGACATGGGCGCTGCGGCAGTGCGGGATGCCGATGCCCCCGTCGAGGCCGGTCGGCATCTGGGCCTCGCGGGCGGCGACGTCGGCGAGGAATCCGTCCAGGTCGGTGACCCGGCCCAGGCCGGCCATGCGCTCCGCCAGGGAGCGGGCCGCCGCCTCTTTGGTGTCGGCGGACAGGTCGAGGTCGACCAGGTCCGCGGTGATCATCTGGCCGGTCATCGCGGGCTCCTTCGGCTGAGCTTCTGCTGGATGGCTCGATGGGGGGCGGAGCGGTTCATGGCGCCACCACCGGTTCGGCGAGCGGCCGGTCGAGGGGGACTCGCGCGGTCAGCGTGACCGCGTCCGGGGCGAGGTCGGCGGGGGTCGGCATCGCGCTCCCGGGGAGTTGGACGGCGGCCGCGCCGTGGGCGACGGCGGAGGCGAGCGCCTCGGGCCCCGCGCCGCCGGCGATCAGGAATCCGGCCAGGGAGGAATCGCCGGCGCCGACGTCGGACCGGACGGCGTCCACGGGCGCGGAGGCGAAGTACGTGCCGCTCGCCTCGACGAGGATCTGTCCGTCCGCGCCGAGCGAGGCGAGGACGGCGCCCGCGCCGAGTTCCCGCAGCTCGCGGGCGGCGGCGACGACGTCGCCGAGGGTGCCGAGCGAGCGGCCTACGGCCTCGGCGAGTTCCTCGGCGTTCGGCTTGACGACGTCGGGGCGTTGACGCAGGGCCGCGAGGAGCGCCGGGCCCGAGGTGTCGAGCGCGATCCGGGCGCCCGCACGGTGGGCGACGGCGACCAGCTCGGCGTACCAGGAGGGTGCGAGGCCGCGCGGGAGGCTGCCGCAGCAGGCGATCCAGTCGGCGCCCGCGGACTGGTCGCCGACGGCGGTGAGCAGCGACTCGGCCTCACCGGCGGAGAGTTCGGGCCCCGGGGCGTTGATCTTCGTGAGGGTGCCGTCGGGTTCGGCGAGCGCGATGTTGGACCGGGTCTGGCCGGCGACCGGGACGGGGGCGACCTTGATGCCCTGCCGGTCGAGGAGGTCGGCGACCAGGGCGCCGGGGGCGCCGCCGAGCGGGAGAACGGCGAGCGTGGCGGCGCCGGCGGCGGCGACGGCCCGCGAGACGTTGACCCCCTTGCCACCGGGGTCGACCCGCTCGCCCGAGGCGCGCAGGACCTCACCGCGGTCGAGGCCGGGGACCTCGTAGGTGCGGTCGAGGGAGGGGTTGGGGGTGACGGTGAGGATCATGCCGGGTACCGCGGCTTCCGTACGGGCGTTCATGGCGCGGGCGTTCATGGCACCGGAATCGGTGCGGGCTTCATGAGGTGCGGGCTGATGAAGTGCGGGCTCACGGGGTACCGCCTCATGGGATACGGGCTCATGTGCGGAGCACCTCCGTACCGCCGGCCTCGATCGCGGCCGCGTCCTCGGCGGAGAGTCCGGTGTCCGTGACGAGCAGGTCGACGTCAGTGAGGTCGCCGAAGCGGGCGAAGTGCTCCTGGCCGTGTTTGCCGGAGTCGGCGAGCAGCACCACGCGGCGGGCCGCGGCGATCACCGCCCGCTTGACGGCGGCCTCGGCGAGGTCGGGCGTGGTCAGTCCGCCCCCGGCCGAGAAGCCGTTGGCCGCGATGAAGGCGACGTCCGCGCGGATCTCTCCGTACGCGCGCAGCGCCCACGCGTCGACGGCGGCGCGGGTGCGGCGGCGGACGCGGCCGCCGACGAGGTGCAGTTGGATGCCCGGGTGGTCGGCGAGGCGGGCCGCGGTGGGCAGCGAGTGGGTGACGACGGTGAGTCCGGACTCGACGGGGAGGGCGGCGGCGAGGCGCGAGACCGTGGATCCGGCGTCGAGGACGACACTGCCCTCCGCGGGCAGTTCGGCGACGGCCGCACGGGCGATGCGGTCCTTCTCGTCGGCGGCAGTGCCCTCACGCTCGGCGAGGTCGGGCTCGAAGTCGAGGCGGCCGGCTGGGATCGCGCCGCCGTGCACGCGCCGGACGAGACCGGCTCGGTCGAGGGCTTTCAGGTCGCGCCGGATGGTCTCTGCGGTGACCTGGAACTCCTCGGCGAGGGACAGCACGTCGACCCGTCCGCCGTCACGGGCGAGGCGGAGGATCTCCTGCTGGCGCTCCGGTGCGTACATGACCGTTTACCTGTGTCCTCGTCTGTGAGTGTGCCCGAATATGTTGCTCTTCTTCGAGGCTACGACCGGAATTCCTGAAAGTAAACAGACTCGGGCATGCAGCAGACGCAAACGGGCATCTAAGCCTGCTCGCATACACAGAGAAGGGCCCGACCCCCATCGGGAGCCGGGCCCTTCGTTCCGCCCCTGAGGGGCGGGTGGGATCACTGGCCCATGACGTACTTCACCGTCGGGCCGGTCGTCCAGCCGCCGTCCACCGCCAGCTCCGCGCCCGTCACGTAGGAGGAGTCGTCGGAGAGGAGGAAGACGATGGCCTTGGCGATCTCGTCGGCCTCGCCGACGCGGCCCATGGGGGTGTTGGGGTAGTTGCCCTCGCCCTGCTGGATGCCGACCTGGGCGGTCATCGGGGTGTAGGTCATGCCGGGGTGGACGGAGTTCACGCGGATGCGGGCCGTGCCCTGCTCGACCGCCGCGATCTTCGTCAGGCCGCGCACGCCCCACTTCGAGGCGCCGTAGGAGCCGGTGAGCGCGAGGCCCATCAGGCCGGCCGCCGAGGAGATGTTGACGATGGAGCCGCCACCGGCCTCCTTCATCGCGGGCACGACGGTCTTCATGCCGGCGAAGACGCCGACGAGGTTGACGTCGAGGACCCTGCGGAAGCGCTCGACGCTCTCCGTCTCGAAGGGCATGCCGGTGGAGATGCCGGCGTTGTTCACCAGGCCGTCGACCCGGCCGAACTCGGCGGTGGTGTAGGCGACGGCGGCCTGCCACTCCTCCTCGGAGGTGACGTCGAGGTGGACGTAACGGGCCTGGTCGCCGAGCTCGGTGGCGAGGGCCTTGCCCTCGTCGTCGAGGACATCACCAATCACCACGTTGCCGCCGGCGGCGACGACGGTCCTGGCGACCTCGCCGCCGATGCCGCGGGCACCGCCCGTGATGATGACGGTCTTGCCGGTGAGGTTGTTCATCTGTGGCTCCACTTCTTCACGGCTCCATCGCCGCTGGGCTGGAATCGACGGCGCCGTCCAGCGCCGAGAGGCAGGTGAGGGCCAGGGCCGCGGGTCCGCCGGGCCCGGCCGCGGGGGCGTCCGAGGCCGCCCACGTCTCCACCGCGACCCGCACCGCCGTGGAGGCGACACCGGCGGCGAGCCGCAGGCCGAGCCCGCCGGGGTCGGCGCCGGTGCGCTCCGCGAGGATCGCGCGCAGCGTCGTCTCGGACACCCGGCTGGTGTCGGCCCACACCGCGCGCAGCGCGGGCGACTCGTCGGCCATCCGCAGCAGCGCGCGGATCCACTCGAGCGAGGCCGCGTTCTCCGGGTCGTCCGCGGTGAGGGCGCGCTCGACGGCGTGCCGCAGCGCCTGCGGTACGGGGAGCCCGGCCGGGGCCTCCCGGACGGCCTCCGCCCACAGCTGGGCCCCGGCGGCGAAGAGCGGGGCGACCGACTCTTCCTTCGTGGGGAAGTAGCGGTAGAAGGTGCGCGGGGCGATGCCGGCGCCGCGGGCGATGTCCTCGGCGCGGGTGGCCCGCAGGCCGCGCTCGGTGAAGAGCTCGGCGGCGGTACGTGCGATGTCGAGTCGGGTGGCTGCTTTGCGCCGCTCGGTCAGCGAGGCCGGCGCGGCTTCCGCCGCACCCTGCGCCGAGCCCGTACCGCTCGTACCGCCCGGTCCCCCGCTATCTGAGACGCCTGCCACACCTGCCATGAAGTCATGGTATGCCTGTGTGTCACAATGTGCCACTGGCGCAAAAGTGATGTTCGATCACGTTCAGTGATCGTCGGCGATCGCGTCCCGTGGTCGCGTCCGGCGATCGCCTCCGGTGATCGTGTCCGGTGGTCGCGTGCGGCGATCACACGCGACGTTCACGTGCGCAGATGGCTTCGGCAGATCCAAGAGACCCGAGCGGGGCGAGTGCGGTGCGGCGGCGGCAGTTCCTGATTCAGACGGCAGGCCTGACCGGGGCGGGTGCCCTGGCCATGAGCGGCTGCGGCGGCTCGGACGACAGTGGTGACGACGGCGACGGCGTGACCCTCAACCTCATGGTGGCGAGCTACGACAAGAGCGTCGGCGCCTCCATCGGTGACCAGTGGGACACCGTCGCCGAGACGTTCGAGAAGAAGCACCCGAACATCAAGGTCGAGATCGAGCGGATCCCCTTCCTCAAGCTCGACAGCGTCATCGCCCGCCGCGTCAAGGACGGCCGCGCCCCCGACATCGCGCTGAGCAACATCTTCGCGCCGTACGCCGAACCAGGCGACCTGTACCCGGTCGAGGACCTCTTCGACGTGCCGACGCAGGCCGACTTCATCTCGTCGTTCGCCGACGCGGGCAAGTCCGGCTACGTCCAGTACGCCATCCCGATCTTCGCCAGCACCCCGCGCCTCTTCTACAACACGGCGCTGTTCGAGCGGGCCGGCATCGACGGGCCGCCCGGGTCCTGGGCCGAACTCCTCGCCGCCGCCAAGGCGTTGAAGGCCTCCGGCGTCCCCACCCCGTACGCGCTGCAGTTCGGCCCCGAGGCCTCGGAGGACGAGCTGCTCGCGTGGCTGGTGGCGGGCGGCGGCGGCTACTCCCAGCTGGGCGGCTACGACTTCGGCTCCGCCGAGAACCAGGCGACCCTGACCTGGCTGCGCGACGAGCTCGTCAAGCCCGGCCTCGCGGGCGCCGACCCGGCGAAGCTCACCCGCACCGCCGCCTACGCGGAGTTCATGAAGGGCCGCGCCGGCATGCTCATCGCCCACCCCGTGCTGCTCGGCGCGGCGGCCAAGGCGCGGCTGCCGTACGCCACCGCCCCGTTCCCCAAGCGGGCCGGGGACGGGGCGGCGGCGCCGGTCGGGCTCAACGCCTGGATGCTCGTCTTCAAGGCGAGGGGCCACGCCAAGGAGGCCGGCGCCTTCCTGACCCACCTCTACGGCCAGGAGACCGCTTCGGCGAAGGGCGCCGCGACGCAGACCCTGCCGGTGACCATCTCGGGCTCGCAGCACCTGCGCAACGACAAGTCGCAGCAGGCGCTGTGGCCGTTCGTCGACCAGATGCCGAACGCCGAGTTCCACCCCGTGGGGCTGCGGTCCTGGCCCACCGTGCGCAGCGAGATACGCGAGCGGATCCCGCGGGCGGTCGCACCCACGGGGGTTCCGGCGGACGTGCTGGAGGCGCTGGACCAGGTCGCCCGGTCCAGCGCCTGACCCCTCCGGGGGCGCGGGGTCGTCCACCGCCGCGGGTCAGCCGATGAGTTCGCCAGTGCGGGTCTCGTCGTGGCCGGTCGTGCCGTTCTCCGCGCCCCTGGGAGCCGCGGCTTCGCCGCTCGCTCCGTCCCCATCCTCCGATGACGCCTCCGGCGACGCCTGCGGCGCCCGCTTCGGCAGGGCGAACATCAGGAGGAAGATTCCTACGAGGATGACGGCCGCCCAGACGAGCGCGTTGCGGAAGCCGTCGATGAACGCCGCGTTGCCCGCGCCCTGCGCGAAGTGGTCCTCGACGACGTTGAAGAAGACGACGGAGACCAGGCTCAGGCCCAGCGCGTTGCCCATCTGCATCACGGTGTTGATGAGGCCGGAGGCCGAGCCGGCGTGCTCGCGCGGCACCTCGGACAGCACCGCGTCGGTCAGCGGCGCCACGATCAGGCCCATGCCGAGGCCCATCACGACCAGCGGCAGCGCCATCTGCCAGGACGCGATGTCCAGGCCGTAGTGGCCGGCCTCGAAGACGTAGATCAGGACGCCCGCGGCCATGGTCAGCGCGCCGGCCTGCAGGACCTTGCGGCCGAAGCGGGGCACCAGCTTCTGCACCGAGACACCGGCCGCGACGGACACCGCGATCGAGAACGGGACACCGGTCAGACCGGCCCGCAGCGCGCTCCAGCCGAGGCCCATCTGCATGTAGAGGGTCCAGGTCAGGAAGAAGATGCCGGTGGTGATGCCGAAGACGGTCTGCACGGCGATGCCCGCCGCGAAGCTCTTCACCCGGAACAGCGACAGCTCGATCAGCGGCGAACCGTCGCGCCGCGTCTTCGCCCTCTCGTACGCGATCAGCACGGCGACGATCACGACGGAGGCCGCCATCATCACGTAGCCCCAGACCGGCCAGTCGTTCTCGCGGCCCTGGGTGAGCGGGTAGACGAGCGCCAGCATCGCGAGGGTGACCAGGACGACGCCGACGAGGTCCAGCTTGAGGGCCGTCGGGGCCTTGGACTCGGTGATGACGCGCGAGCCGAGGATCAGGGCGGCGATGCCGACCGGCAGGTTGATCAGGAAGATCGGGCGCCACTCCAGGCCCGCGATGTTCCACTCCGTCAGGAGCGCGCCGAGCAGCGGACCCGACACCGCGCCGAGGCCGACGATCGCGCCGAACAGGCCGAAGACCTTGCCGCGCTCGTGCGCCGGGAAGGTGGCGTGCACGATCGACAGGACCTGCGGCACCATCATCGCCGCCATGCCGCCCTGCAGGATGCGCGAGGCGACCAGCATCTCCGGGTTCGCCGCGAAGCCGCACAGCGCCGAGGCGACGGTGAAGCCCATGATCCCCAGCAGGAACAGCCGCTTGCGGCCGAAGATGTCGCCGAGCCGCCCGCCCGTGATGAGCAGGGCGGCGAACGCGAGCGCGTATCCGGCGGTGATCCACTGGATCTGGCCGGTGGTGGCGCCCTCGTCCGCCTTGATGGTCGGCAGGGCGATGTTGACGATCGTGACGTCGACGAGGTCCATGAAGGCCGCCGTCATCACGATGGCCAGGGCGAACCAGCGCCTGCGGTCGGCGGGCCCGGAGGCTTCTGTGGTGGTGCCGGCGGCGGCAGCGGTTGAGGTCATGGGAAGAAAGTAGAAGGTATGTAGGTCAGGTCATGTCCTACTGGGGCAGCATTCTGGAGACATGACGAAGACGAGCTCCTCCACCGACACCCCGGCCCGGTTGCTCCAACTCCTCTCGCTCCTGCAGACGCCGCGCGAATGGCCCGGCGGCGAACTCGCCGAACGGCTCCACGTCTCGCGCCGCACCGTGCGCCGTGACATCGACCGGCTGCGCGAACTCGGCTACCCGGTGCAGGCCACCATGGGCGCCGACGGCGGCTACCGGCTCGTCGCCGGCAAGGCGCTGCCTCCCCTGGTGCTCGACGACGAGGAGGCCGTCGCCATCGTGGTCGGGCTGCGGGCCGGGGCCGGGCACGCCGTCGAAGGGGTCGAGGAGGCGTCCGTACGAGCCCTCGCCAAGCTGGAGCAGGTGCTGCCGTCGCGGCTGCGGCACCGCGTCTCCACGCTGCAGGCCGCCACGATCCCGCTGACCTCGGGCGACGGGGCGACGATCGCGCCCGAGACGCTCACCGTGATCGCGTCCGCGGCGGCCGGTTCGGAGCGGCTGCGCTTCCACTACCGGGCGGCCGACGGCACCGAGACCCGGCGCCTGGCCGAGCCGTACCGGCTCGTGTCGACGGGGCGCCGCTGGTACCTCGTCGCGTTCGACCTGGACCGCGCGGACTGGCGCACGTTCCGGGTCGACCGGGTGTCGGAGCCGTTCGCGACCGGGGCGCGGTTCGCTCCGCGGGAGGTGCCGGAGGGGGATGCGGCGCGGTACGTCCAGCGGTCGATGTCCTCCGCCCGCGGGGCCGCGGCGGGCGGGGACTACGAGCTGGACGTCGAGTTCCTCGCGCCGGTCGAGGTCGTCGCGACGCGGGTCCCGTCCTGGGTGGGCGAGCCGATGCCCTTGCCGGGCGGGGAGGGGTGTGTGCTGCGGGGCCGGGTCTCCGAGTCGGTGGAGTGGATGGCGGTGCGGCTGGCGATGACGGGGGTCGAGTTCCGGGTCCGGGGACCCGAGGCCCTCGTCTCGGCGGTACGGGAGCTGGGGGAGCGGGTGCGCTCCGCGGTTCCGGGGTAGGTCATTGCGCTCCGGGGTGCCGCAGTAGGTCGTACGCGCGGCTGCGGGCCGGTGGGGCTTCTCGCGCAGTTCCCCGCGCCCCTGAAATGCAGGCGCTGCGCGCCGCATTTCCCCGATCAAGGTGCGGGGTGCCTTTCATCTGGGG
>NZ_JBHYTK010000108.1:0-22942 GCF_042749255.1 Streptomyces sp. NPDC059524
TGTGTGTCTTCGTTTCGGGAGATATATGTTGGGTTACCGCTCGTCTCCACCCCCGGAATCGGCGCGAGCACTATGGGATCCCAAGCGGGGTCGGAATGCTGCTTCCGGACCGCGGAACGGTTGTGTCAGACGCGCCGGGCAACCCCCGGCCGCTCCACACCGGGACCACCTCTCGAACGGCTCCGGCCCCCGGCGTCCCCGCGCCGGCCGGAGCCCCAGGTTCACGACACGCCCCCGTGCCCGGAGCTCAAAGGAGCCCGCGATGACGCACTTCCGCTCGGAACCAGAACCGCCCCTGAACCTCACCGCCGCCGACGCCACCGGCCCCGCGGCCACCCGGGAGGCGGCGCCGCCCGCCGCCCCCGCCGTCCCCGCACCGGACGGCGCCGACGACCAGCGCCGGGCCCAGCACCTGCTGGCCCAGGCCATGGACCGCATCGGCACCAACCGCTGCCACAAGGTGATCCTCTCGATCGTCGTCTTCGGCGCGTTCTTCGACGTCATCGAGCAGAACACCGTCGGGATCGTCGCCCCCTTCCTCAAGGAACAGTGGGGCGTCACCTCCACCGGCATCGGCTTCCTCGCCTCCGCCACCTTCGGCGCGATGTACGTGGGAGCCGCGCTCGCCGGCTGGCTCAGCGACCTCAAGGGCCGCAAGACGATGTTCAACTTCAACCTCGCGCTCTACAGCCTGGGCGCACTGATCTGCGCCCTCGCGCCCAACTTCGAGGTCCTCGTCGCCGGCCGGATCGTCGTCGGGCTCGGGCTCGGCGGCGAGTTCGTCGTCGGCCTCACCCTGCTCGCCGAGATGACCTCCACCCAGTTCCGCGGCACCGCCATCTCCCTGCTCCAGGTCGGAGCGGGCGGCCTCGGCAACCCGGCCGCGTACCTCTTCGGCCTGCTCACCGTCGGCTGGATCGGCCCGCACCTGCCCGCCCTCCTCGGCGGCCCCGAGGCCGGCTGGCGCTGGGTGTTCGTCCTGCTCTGCCTCCCGGCCCTGCTCGTCCTCTACACCCGGCGGCACATGCCGGAGACCCCGCGCTACCTCATCTCCAAGGCCCGCACCGCCGACGCCAACCGCGCGCTGAGCGTCCTCGCCTCCGGAAAGATGAACCCGCGCGGCCTCGCCGTCACCAGCTACCTGCCCGAGGGCCTCAGGCTGAGCGAGGAGAAGGCCCAGTGGACCGAGATCCTGCGCGGCCGCCTCGGACGCAACTCCGCCGTCCTCGGCTCCTGCACCGCCGCCCTGTTCGGCGCCCAGTTCGTCCTGCTCACCTTCTGGCCGACGCTCCTCGTGGACCGGGGCTACCCCGTCGCCACCAGCCTCACCTTCACCATGATCATTTTCATGGGCGCGGTCACCGGCACCCTCTTCGCCACCTACCTCAACACCCGCTTCCGGCGTAAGCCCACCATCGCCGTCGCCGCCGCCCTCTCCTGCGCCTCCGCCCTCGCCTTCCCCTTCCTGGCCGACGGAGCGACGGAGATCCTGGTCCTCGGCTTCCTCTTCGAATTCTTCTCCTGGTGGGCCAACTGCTCCATCTCCACCTGGTGCCCCGAGCTCTACCCGACCCGCGTCCGCGCCTTCGGCATCGGCGTCATCTCCAACCTCGGCATGATCGGCGGCGCGCTCCTGCCGCCCGTCGCCGGCGCCCTGCTCGGCTCCATGGGCCCCACCGCGCTCCTCGGCCTCGTCGCCGTCATGTGCGCCGTCGTCCTCGTCGCCGTGCCCTTCGGCCCCGAGACCTTCGGCCGCTCCCTCGAGGAACTCCACGACGAGAACTGACCACCCACGACAGCTCCTTCACCGACCCAAGGATTGGACACGGCCGTGCGCATCGGAATCGACGGGCTGAAGATCCCCGAGTCCGCCAAACGAGGACCCGGCGGAACCCTCGCCCACGCCAGGGAACTGGGCCTCGACGGAGTCTTCTTCCGCTCGGTCCTGGACCTGAGCCCCACCCTCGACGCCGCCGAGCTCCGCAATCTGCGGGCGCGGGCCGACGACCTCGGCCTCTACCTGGAGACCGGCCTCGGCAAGGTCAACCCCTTCGCCATCCCCGAGGCCCCCGAACTGCGGGCGATCGGCGACGGCGACACCCTGCTGGGCTTCCGCCGCATGATGGAGGCCGCGGCCGCCATCGGCTGCCGCGAACTGTGGGGCTCCACCGCGATCGTCAAACCCCAGTACCACGGCCGGCTCGCCTGGGACCGCTTCCGCACCGACGTCACCTGGGACGAGCAGCTGACCGCCACCGAGCGCTTCCTCGGCCGGCTCGCCCCCTACGCCCGTGACCTCGGCGTCCACATCAACCTGGAGACCCACGAGGAGATCACCTCCTTCGAACTGGTCCGTCTCGCCGAGGCCGTCGGACCCGACGTCGTCGGCATCGTCTACGACACGGCCAACGCCCTGCACCGCGTCGAGCACCCCGTGTGGACCGCCCGTCGCGTCGCGCCCTACGTCCGGCAGACCCACATCAAGGACGCCCACCTCGCCCATGGCGACGAGGGCCTCTGGTACCAGCTGCGCCCCTGCGGAACCGGCGTCGTCGACTTCACCCAGGTCGTCCCGATCCTCATGGCGGCCAACCCCGGACTGAACCTGACCCTGGAGACCTACGAATCGTACGAGGACCGCCCGCGCAGCCCCGAGAAGTGGCTCCTGGAGATCTACGACGAGGAGTTCCTCCGGGCCCACCCCGACCTGACCACCACCGAGTTCGCCGACTACCTCAGGACCGTCCGCGCCTACGAACAGCGCATCGCCGCCGGTGAACTGCCGGACCTGGAGACCTACGCCGCCCAGCCCTTCGGCTACACCGAGGCCGTGAGCCAGATCCGCGACAGCGCCGCCCACATCCGTGCCATCTGTGAGGAGAACGCCAAGTGACCGCTCTGTACGAGACCTCCGAAGAACGCTCCATGGACCTGCCCGACGAGCTGATCCGCGGCGTCAGCGACGTCCACGTCCACGCCGGCCCGTGGCTCAAGTCCTGCCCCGGCCGCCTCGACCCGTTCGCCATCGCCGAGCAGGCCCGGGACGCCGGCATGAAGTCCCTCGTCTACTACGACCACACCATGGGCATCAGCAACGGCACCTCGATGCTGGTGAAGCGCCAGGTCCCCGGGATCGAGATCTTCGGCGGCATCATCATGACCTCCGTCCTCGGCGGCCTGAACCCGCGCGCCGTCAAGACCGCCCTGCACTACGGCGCCGGCGCCAAGTTCGTCCACTTCGGCGCGCACTGCACCCACTTCATGGCCAGCCACGAGGGCTCCTACGTCGACGGCAAGCCCGTCCCGTTCAAGGACCAGTACCCCAAGTTCGCCGAGCAGGAGCTGTCCCGCGCCATCCGCATCCCGCTGGAGGGGCCCGTCCCCGGGGACCTCGAGGAGATCCTCGGGCTGATCGCCGAGCGGCCCGACGTCCACCTCAACACCGGGCACCTCTCCGTCCCGGAGGCCTTCCGGCTCGTCGAGCTCGCCCAGGCCGCCGGCATCCGCAAGATCGTCGTCGCGCACCCGTGCCGCGGCCGCATGACGACCGAGCAGCAGAAGGAGCTCGCCGCCAAGGGCGTCTTCCTCGAGGGCGCCGTCTCCGACTGGATGTTCCACCGCGGCCTGCCCCGTACCAACTACTACGTCGAGCGCGAGTGGGCCGACGAGATCGCCGGCATCGCCAACGCCCCCGAGTTCAGCGGCATCATGCCCTGGGCCCGGCAGATCCGCGAGATCGGCATCGAGCACTTCATCCTCGGCACCGACTACGGCATCCGCTCCGGCCCGACGCCCGTCGAGGGCATGCGCACCCTCATCAGCTCGCTGCTCGACCTCGAGTTCAAGCCCGACGAGATCATCACCATGATCAAGGGCAACCCGGACCGCCTGCTCGACCTCGGCGAGTAACCCGCGCGCCGCACGGGGAGGCCGGGCCCGCCCGGCCTCCCCGCCGACCCCGCCGTCATCATGGGACGCTCACGTCACCCCACGCCCGAACCCGCTCGGGCGCCCAACGAAAGGGCCCCTCCGTTGCCCCCGCACGCGCCGCACACCGGAACCCGGACCGTCCTGCTCGTCAACCCCAACACCAACCGGGGCACGACCTCGATGATGGCCGAGCTGGCCCGGAACCACCTGGCCCCCGCGGGAATCACGGTGGAGAGCCGCACCGCCGGGCAGGGCCCCTCGATGATCACCGACCCGATCACCCTCAAGGAGTCCGCCCAGCACGTTGTCGACACCGTCCGCGACCGACTGGCCGACACCGGCGCCCCGCCCGTCGCCGCCGTGATCGTCGCCGCCATCGGCGACCCCGCCCGCGACCGCCTCGCCGAGGAGATCGACGTCCCCGTCATCGGCATCGGCCAGGCCTCCGTCCACGCGGCCGCCGCCGGGGGCCGCGCCTTCGGCATGGCGACCAGCACCCCGCTGCTCGTCGACTCGCTCACCGAACTCGTCGCCCGGCACGGCCACGCCGCCGCCTTCACCGGCGTCCGCCTCACCCCCTCCGACCCGCTCCTGCTCGCCGCCTCCGCCGACCAGCAGTACGAGGAGCTCGCCGGCGCCGTCCGCGCCTGCGTCGACCGGGACGGCGCCGAGGCCGTGATCATCGCGGGCGGCCCGCTCAGCGACGCCGCCCGCCGGCTCGCCGCGCTCGGCCTCGTCGACATCGTCGAGCCCGTCCCCAGCGCCGCCGCCCTCGTCCTCGACACCCTGAATGCGCCCGCAGGCGGCTGAACCGAGCCCGCACCGCGCCCCCCGGCCTGGCGAAGACAGGCCCGTCAGGCCCAGACTGGCACCCCCGGTCCGTCGAACGAGTGTGAGCAGAGACCCGTGACGACTTCGTCCTCATCGTCCTCGAAGCTGTACCGCAACAAGAAGCCGCTGCGCGACATCGTCCGCGAACACCTGCGCAACAGCATCTACGACGGCACGCTGCCGCCCGGCACCCGCCTCGTCGAGCAGGAACTCGCCCAGCAGTTCAAGGTGTCCCGGCTGCCGGTCCGCGAGGCGCTGCGCATCCTGCACCACGAGGGCCTCGTCGAGCACCTGCCCACCCGCGGCGTGGTCGTGCGCACCCTCGACCGCCGCCAGGTCTCCGAGCTGTACGACCTGCGCGAGGCCCTCGAGGTCCTCGCCGCGCGGCAGGCCGCCGAGCGCGTCGCCGAGGGCGCGCCGACCCGGCTCTCGGCCGCCACCGAACGGGCCGGGGACGCGGCGGGCGCCGGGGACGCCTCCGCCGTGCACGACGCGAACTCCAGCCTCCACGAGGAGATCACCGCCCTCGCGGGCAACAAGCTGCTGGCCGAGACCCTGGAGCCGATCGTCGGCCGCGTCGACTGGCTGCGCCGCAAGGTCGAGGACTTCGGCATGATCCAGGCCGAGCACGAGGCCCTGGCCGCCGCCATCGTCGCCGGCGACCCCGAGGCCGCCGCCCCCGCGGCCCGCGACCATGTACGCGCCTCGCGCGAGCGCACCCTCAAGGGTCTCTTCGACAGCTGACGGGAGCGGCCGGCGGCGTCGGCGGTCCCGGCCGCCGGGACACGACGATGGAAAAGTGCGGCGCGGCGTGCTGTCATGCCGTGCCGCACTTCGGCTCCGTCCAACTCGCCTGACCCGTCAGGAGGTTGACCCGCATGCCCGACCCGAGCCCCCACCCGGTGCCCGACCCGCTCGCGCCCGCCCGCCTGGGCCCCCTCACCCTGCGCAACCGCGTCGTCAAGGCCGCCACCTTCGAAGGCATGACCCCCGACGCGCTCGTCACCGACGACCTCGTCGACTTCCACCGCCGCCACGCCGCGGGCGGCATCGCGATGACGACCGTCGCCTACTGCGCCGTCGCCCCGGAGGGCCGTACCGAACGCCGCCAGATCTGGATGCGCCCGGAAGCCGTCCCCGGACTGCGGCGCCTCACCGACGCCGTGCACGCCGAGGGCGCCGCAGCCTGCGCCCAGCTCGGCCACGCAGGACCCGTCGCCGACGCCTCCTCCACCGGCCTGCCGGCCCTCGCGCCACAGAGCAGGTTCAGCCCCGTCAGCCTGCGCCGCACCCGGGCGGCGACCGCCGAGGACATCGCCCGGGTCACCCGGGCCCACGCGGACGCCGCCCGGCTCGCCGTCGAGTCCGGATTCGACGCCGTCGAACTCCACTTCGGCCACAACTACCTGGCCAGCGCCTTCCTCAGCCCCAAGCTGAACCGCCGCACCGACCGCTACGGCGGCAGCCTCGCCCACCGCGCCGAGGTCACCCGCGGCATCGCCCGCGCCGTCCGTGACGCCGTCGGCGACCGCATCGCCATCACCGCCAAACTCAACATGAAGGACGGAGTGCCCGGCGGCCTCGGCGTCGACGAGTCCCTCCAGGTCGCCCGCTGGCTCCAGGACGACGGCGGCCTCGACGCCCTCCAGCTCACCGCCGGCAGCTCCCTGCTCAACCCGATGTACCTCTTCCGCGGCGACGCCCCGCTGAAGGAGTTCGCCGCCCAGTTCCCGGCGCCGCAGCGGCTCGGCATCCGCCTCTTCGGGGACCGCTTCCTGCGCACGTACCCGTACGAGGACGCGTACCTCCTGGAACACGCGCGCCGCTTCCGGGCGGCGCTCGACCTCCCGCTCACCCTGCTCGGCGGCATCACGAGCCTCGACACCATGGAACGGGCCATGAAGGAGGGCTTCCAGTTCGTGGCCATGGCCCGCGCCCTGCTGCGCGAACCCGATCTCGTCGAACGCATCGCCCGCGACCGCACGACCCCCTCCCTGTGCATCCACTGCAACCGCTGCATGCCCACCATCTACCGCGGCACCCACTGCCCGGAGAAGCCGGAGAAGACAGAAAAACAGGGGCGGTGACACCGGGGGGAGTCCCGGCGCCACCGCCCCCGCGGCTCGGCCCGGCGGATCAGCCGTCGCGCTCCGCCGAGGGGAGGAACGCGCCCGGCACGTCCTTCGGCGCGTACAGCTTGCTCTCACCCGGGTACGGCTTCTTCCACCCGTGCGTCTCGTACCACGTGAAGTGGTTCATCTGCGCGGGGTTCGCGAAGTCCGGAGTGGCGTTCGGGCCGGTCAGCCGCTGCTTCTCCTTCCAGCGGTCCCAGGTCGCCGCCAGCTCACGCCGCTCGGCGGGCACCTTCAGGGTGGGCACGGCGGCCGCCGACGGGTTCTGCGCGGCCGGGGTGTCCAGACCGCAGGACGGCGGCGTCTTCAGGCCGTCGGTCAGCGGCGTCCGGTTCGGCAGCGCGGTGAACGGCGTGAGGTCGGGGCGCTGGGTGAACGCCCCGCGCATCGGCGTGGCCGCGCTGTCCTTCTGGTTCATCGGGTGGATCCCGAGGATCTGCTCGATCGTGCGGATCATCGTGATCTGCGTGTAGTAGCGGCTGTCGACGACACCGCGGCGCGCGTACGGGCTGATGATCTGCACCGGCGCCCGGTGCCCGTCCACGTGGTCCAGGCCCGCCTGGGAGTCGTCCTCGACCACGAAGATCGCGGAGTCCTTCCAGTACTTGCTGTGCGAGATCGCGTCGACGATCCGGCCGGTCGCCAGGTCGTTGTCCGCGACCTGCGCCGCCGCGCCCGCGGGCCCGCCGGTGTGGTCGCTGGACAGCCAGAACATGTTGAGGTTCTTCGGCCCGTTCTTCTCGAAGTCACGCTTCCAGATCTCGGCCCGGTAGATGTCCGGCACGGCGGTGTCGAACTTCGCGAAGCCGTGCTCCGACACCTCGTCGAGCGACGGGATCGGCGAGGACGACACCAGGTCGTAGGCGGTGTCGGCGCCCGTGGCCCGCATGTTCTTCGCGTCGCAGTACAGGTTCTGCCAGCTCGCGCCGGCCGGCTTCGTCAGGAACTGCTGGAACTCGCCGTAGTTGCGCACCGACTTCCCGGCCGCCTGCGCCCCGGTCCAGATGAACCCGGTGCGCTGGTGCCCGAGCGCGTCGTCCTCGGTGTCGTAACTGCGCTTGTACGCACCCGCCGAGGACTCCGTGTACTCCGGATTGTCGGCCTGCATGAGCCAGTTGTGGCCCTCGGCCGAGTTCGTGCCGATGTCGTACGTGTTGTCGTACAGGCCGAACTGCTCGGCCATGGCGTGCTGGTTCGGCGTCACGTTCTCGCCGAACTGGGCGAGCGCGGGATCGCCCTCGCCCTTCTCGACGTCGCCGAAGACCTGGTCGTAGGTGCGGTTCTCCTTCACGATCAGGAACACGTGCTTGATCGTCGACGGATCGCCGAGCCGCGCCGGGACCGGCACCGGCTTCGGGGTGCGGCCCTGGGTCGCCTTGCTGACGGCGCCGCGCGTCCAGCCGTTCTGCCGGAACACCTTGCCCGTCAGCGACTTGACCGTCTTGTCGCTCGGCAGCGCGAACCGGGTGAGGCTCGAGGTCGTGTCGTGCGTGCCGTGACCGGCCGCCGTGGTCGGACGCCGGGCGTCGACACCGCGGGTGTTGGAGACGACCACCTGGTCGCCGACGGTTGTGATCTCGGACGGGAAGTAGTCCGTCGGGATCAGCCCCACGTAGCCGACCGGCTCCTGCGCGCTCGTGTACCGGTAGACGGCGACCGCGTTGGCCCGGCCCAGCGTCACGAGGAGGTGCCCGTCGTCGGTCAGCGTCACCGCGTCCGGCTCGTAGCCGACCGAGGCCTCCGGCCACGGCTGGGTGGCGATCGTCTGCACGACCTTGTCCTTCGCCGTGTCGATGACCGACACGTCGTTGGTGGCCGTGTTCGTGACGAACAGCGCGCCCTTCTTCGCGTACAGCGCCGTCGGGTGCAGCCCCACGTCGATGCTCGCGGCGTCCGCGGACGGGTGGGCCAGGTCGATCACGCTGACCGTGCCGGTCGTCGTCGCGGCGGTCCGCTGGTCGGCGGGAACCTGGGTGCCGTACGAGTTGATGGTGCTGTCGCCGGGCCGGGCCGGACGCCCGCCCTCGTTGCTCACGTACAGCTTGTCGCCGACGCGCACCATGTCGCGCGGTGCGTTGCCCACGGCCCAGGACTGCTTCACCGCGCCGGTGGCCGCGTCGAGCGCGACCACCTTGTTCTGCCCGTTGACCGCCGCGTACACGGTGGACGCGTCGGCCGAGAAGACGGGCTCGGCGACGAGCGCGTGCTTGGTCCCGTCGACCGGGAGCCTGATCGTGGTCGGATCGGTGACCGAACCGTCGTCCGCCACGGTGAACCGCGTGTAGCCGTCGGTCTGGCCGAGCCACAGCTGCTTCCCGTCCGGCGAGTACGTGGGCCCTTCCTGGCCCACCTCGTTCGACGCGATCCGGGGCTTGGACGCGGCGCCGCTGCCGACGAGCTGGCGCACCTTCCAGCCGTCGAGGTCGACGATGCCGAGCGCGGAGCCGCCGTCGGCGAGGGACGCGGCGAGGTGCTTCCCGTCCGGGCTCACGGTCGACGACATGATCTTGCCGTTGTCGATGACGAGCCGCTCGCCGTACGGGTCGATGTACTGGTCGGCGGAGACGACCTGGCCGCGGTCGGTGACCTGGCCGACCCGGTCCTCGCCGAACGGCGTGGTCGAGGCCAGCGCGGTGCCGGTCGCGGCGAGGGCGAGGGCGCAGATGCCCGCGAGGACCAAGGGGGTGCGACGGCCGGCGGGTCTGCGCGGGAGACCGGACCGGCCTCTCTCCACAGCCCGACGACGACGTGTCACCTGCATGGTTGTCCCTTCAGAGGGTTCGAGGGGTGTGTGGGAGGTGGCTGGTTCGGGGTCGGCGCGGGAGTCCGGGTCAGGGGCCGGCGGAGAGCAGTTCGACGTTGCCGTCGAATTGCCACAGGGGGTTGGCGGCGTCGCCCTCGGGGGTGCGCACCAGGAAGTAGCCGTTCACTTCCTTCGGCCCGTCGCCGTCCGCCACGTACCGTCCGTCGGGTGTGACGTCGAGCTGGTAGATCGCCGAGCCGGTGGCCCGCAGCCCGGGCAGATGCCAGGAGACGACGCAGCGCCAGTCGTTGCCCGCGCCCTCGGCGCCGTCCCGTACGTCGCCCTTCGAGCAGGCGGCGGAGGCCTTCAGCTGCGCCTCGGTGACCGCGGGACGGTGCAGCTGCTCGGTCTGCGTCCGGTACAGATGGCCGAACGCCACGGCCACGGACCGCTCGACCTTCGCCTGTGTGATCCCCGAACCCGAGGCGGGACTCGCCGCGGCGACGACGGCCACCGAGACGGCGAGCAGCCCGGCCAGCGGCAGCGCGCCCAGCGTGATCGCGCGGCGTCCCGCACCGTCGTAGCTCAGGTCCGTGAAGTCCCGCCGCACGAACAGGACATACGCGAGCACGGTCGCCGCCACCGCCCAGATCAGCGCGACGAGAACGCCGGTGAGGAGCGGGGCGAGCTGGACGGGGGCCGCGAACAGGCCGCTCCAGGAGATGAAGGCGTAGCCGGGCAGCGCCGCGCGCACGGCGACCGGCACCGGCAGCATCTGCGCGAGCTGCGTCACGAGCGCGACGAGCGCGGGCAGCAGCAGGCCCATGGGAGAGCGGCCGAGGGCCACGGAGCCGAGGAGGCCGACGCCGGCGAGGGCGAGCGTCGGGGCGAGCGCGCAGAGCCAGGCGAGCAGTACCCGCAGCGCGGCGTCGCCGGGGGCGAGCTGGTGCCCGTCGAGGCCGACCAGCGGCTGGTTCCCGACCGCGAGGAGGCCGCCGAGCACGCTGGAACAGGCCAGTCCCGCCACGAGCAGCAGGAGCACGCCGAGGCTCGCGAGCGTCTTCGCCGCGAAGATCCGCCGGGGCGAGCGCACCGCGACGAGCAGATGGCGCCACGTGCCGAGCCGGTCCTCGGCGGCGAACACGTCACCGGCCACGAGCGAGGTCAGCAGTGGCAGTGCCCACGAGCCGGCGAATCCGAGGATCACCAGCGGGCCCGCCCAGCCCGAGGCGTGCATCCAGCGGCCGAACAGGGTGTCGGTGGGCAGTGTGCCCTGCACGGAGACCGCCGCGACGAACAGTGCCGGTGCGATCCAGCAGGCCAGGAGCAGCAGCCGGATGCGCCACTGCGAGAGCAGCTTGACCCATTCGAAGCGCAGGCCCCGCAGGAACAGGGCGGGCTGAGGTGCGGCAACGTTGTCGGGGGCGAGCGCGACGGCACTCATCGGCCGGCCTCCTCGGTCGGGGCGTCCACCGGTCCGCTGTCCGGGCCGGTCGTGGTGAGGGCGAGGAAGGCCGCCTCCAGCGGGGAGACGACGGGCGCGAGCTCCCGTACGGCGACGCCGTCGCGGACGCAGCGGGCGACGAGCGCGTCGAGGGCCTCCGTCCGGGCACCGACGAACAGCACCTCGGGGTCCTGGCCGGTGTGTCGATCGGTGCGCAGCCGGACGCCGGGCACCTCGGCGGCGTGCGCGCGGGCCCGGTCCGGGTCCGGGGTGCGCAGCCGGTAGTCGAGTTCGCGGTTCTCGGCGGCCAGTTTGGCGAGGGGGCCGGAGAACACGACGCGTCCGGCGGCGAGGATCGTCACCTCGGAGCAGAGCGCCTCCAGGTCGTCCATGCGGTGGCTCGACAGCACGATGGCGACCCCCTCGCGGGCCAGCCGTTTCAGCACACCATGCACCTGGCGCTTGCCGGCCGGGTCGAGGCCGTTCGCGGGCTCGTCGAGGACGAGCAGCCGGGGACGGGTCAGCAACGCGGCCGCCAGACCGAGCCGTTGCCGCATCCCGAGCGAGAAGCCGCGCGTGCGGTCGTCGGCGACGTCCGTCAGACCGACCTCCGCGAGCACGTCGTCCACGTCGGCGGGCCGGGCGGGGCCGCCGCGCAGGGCGGCCAGGGCGCGGAGGTTCTGGCGCGCGGTCAGCGACGGGTACAGACCGGGTCCGTCCACGAACCCTGCGACGCCTTCGCCCACGGCGAGCGTCCGGCCGACCGGCGTGCCGAGGATGTCGAGGCGCCCCTCGTCGGCGAGCGCGAGCCCGAGCAACAGGCCGAGCAGCGTGGTCTTGCCCGCGCCGTTGGGTCCCACGAGCCCGTGGATCTGCCCTCGGGCCACGTCCAGGTCGACGCCGTCGAGGGCGACCACGTCGCCGAACGTCTTGGTGATGCCCCGGGCCCGTATCGCCGCGGACGCCTCTGGTGTCTCCATGAGTCCCTTCCTCACAAACCCTCAAGGGACCCTAGGGACGGCGCCCGACTGCGTCAGGGACGGCGCGGAGAACACTCATGGAACAGGAAATGGATGGCCCTTCAAGCCATCGTCAAGTCACCCGGGCGCGCCGCCACTTGGGCGGCCTCGTTACGCTGCGCACCAGCACGCGCGACGGCGCGCGCGGCGCACGGCACGACAGTCAAGGGGCGGTAACCGGCACATGAACACGGACACACTTGTACTCGGCTCCGGGGACCTGACCCTGCGCCCCTGGGAGCCGGCCGACGCCGCCGTGCTGCCCGCCCTGATGGACGACGACGCGCTGCGCCGCTGGACGACGCACCGCGTCACCGACACGGCGGGCGCGCGGCGGTGGATCGCCGAGCAGAACGCGTCACGGGGGATGGGGGAGCGGTTCTGCTTCGCCGTCGTCGCGGACGGGGAGGTGGCCGGTCACGCGGTCGTCAAACGCCCCGGCGGGACCGGCCCGGTGGCCGAGGTCGGCTACTGGATCGGCGCACCGGCACGAGGGCGCGGCCTGGCCGGCCGCGCCGTCGCCCTGCTCACCGACTGGGTGTTCACCACTCCCGCCCTGACCCGCGTCCAGCTGATCCACAACGAGGGCAACCCCGCCTCCTGCCGCGTCGCGGAGAAGGCGGGCTTCGCCCTGACGGAGATCCTCCCCCCGCTCCCGGGGAAGCCGGGGGAGGGCCATCTCCACGTACGCGAGCGTGTGGAGCCTCAGGGCACCAGCGCCCACGCCTCCACCTCGAGCAGCAGCTCGGGCCGGAACAGCGCCGCCACCTGAACCGCCGTGCTGGCGGGCGGGCGTTCCACGTCCACGTACGCGTCGCGCGCCACCCGCACCGCGGGGAGGTGAGCCACGTCCGTCACGTAGAAGGTGAGCTTGACGACGTCGTCGAAGGTCGCTCCGGCCGCCGCGAGGCAGCGGTTCAGGTTCTCGAAGACCTGGCGGGCCTGCGCGCCGGCGTCCCCCTCGCCGACCAGCTCCCCCTTCTCGTCCACGGCGATCTGCCCCGAGACCGCGATCAACTTCCCCGTGCCGCTGACGACTTGGGTGTACCCGGTCCCCGGCGCGACGCCCTCCGGCGCGGCGATGTGCGTGAGCCGGGACTGCTTCTGCTTCTCGTTCTGCGTGCTCTTCTCGTCCACGCCCCGATCCTCACCCGACGACACCGCATCGCACCAGCGCGTATTCCGCAGGCCTGCCATGCGCTTTCGGCATCGCCTCCGGCTGGCCTGACGCCCGCGTGAGGCGACGAGCGGGTGAGTGAGCGCGAGGGGGAGGGGCCGGTAGCTCGCCGCCCGCGTGCCGACCGGCTCGGGCGCTGCTCCCGGCCTGTCACGGTGCCGGGTTCGGCCGTACCGGATGCTTGCTCAGGATCGAGACGCGGTTGAAGGCGTTGATGGTGATGGCGACCCAGACCACGGCGGAGAGTTCGTCGTCCGTGAAGACCGCGCGGGCCTGTGCGTAGGCGGCGTCCTGCGCGGCGCCGTCGGCCGGGGTCGTCGTCGCCTCGGCGAGGGCCAGTGCCGCCCGCTCGCGCTCCGTGAACACCTCGGTGTCGCGCCATGCGGCCAGCACCCCGAGGCGCTGCGTGGTCTCGCCGGCCCGCAGCGCGGCGCGTGTGTGGACGTGGAGGCAGTACGCGCAGCCGTTGATCTGCGACACGCGGAGGTTCACCAGCTCGACCAGAATGCGGTCGAGGCCCGCGTCCGCCGCCGTCGTGCGCACGGCGTCCGACGTCTGGACCAGCGCGTGATAGGCCTTGGGGCTCTGCTTGTCGACGAAGACGCGCGGCTCGGGTCCGGTTGCCGTGTCGCTCAATTCGCTCTCCTGTGGTGTGAGTCGGGCACCTGTCCGGCGCTGCTGGCGTGGGCGGGTCCCGCGTCGTATGATCAAGCATAATTGTTGAATATGAAACTAGCTAGGGTGGGAGGGTGAGGATGAGCGTCGCAGACGGCACGGACACGGATCCTGCCGCGCCGCGGGCCGAGGTCATCACCGCACGGGAGGTGCCCCTGGGCGGCCCGCGCGCCATGAACGTGCGCCGGACACTGCCGCAGCGGGCCCGGACACTGATCGGGGCCTGGTGCTTCATCGACCACTACGGACCCGACGACGTCGGCGACACCGGCGGCATGGTCGTCGCCCCGCATCCGCACACCGGACTGCAGACGGTGAGCTGGCTGTTCAGCGGCGAGATCGAGCACCGCGACAGTCTCGGCTCGCACGCCATGGTCCGGCCCGGCGAACTGAACCTGATGACCAGCGGCCACGGAATCAGCCACTCCGAGGTCTCCACCGCCGCCACCACCGTGCTGCACGGCGTCCAGCTGTGGGTAGCCCTGCCGGACCGGCACCGGCACACCGCCCGCGACTTCCAGCACCACGTCCCCGAGCGCGTGCGGATCGACGGCGCCGACGTCAGCGTCTTCCTCGGCACCCTCGCGGGCTCCACCTCGCCCGTGCGGACGTACAGCCCACTGCTCGGCGCGGAGCTGCTGCTCGCCCCGGGCGCGAGCGTCACGCTCGACGTGGACCCGTCCTTCGAGCACGGACTGCTCGTCGACGAGGGCGCGGTCACCTTCGCCGGTACGCCCCTGAAGCGCGCCGAGCTGGGCTACCTGGAGCCCGGCGCCGCCACCGTGACCCTCACCAACGACACGGAGGACGCCGCCCGGCTGATCCTGCTCGGCGGCCCGCCGTTCGGCGAGGAGATCGTCATGTGGTGGAACTTCATCGGCCGCAGCCACGAGGACATCGCCGAGGCGCGCGAGGAATGGGAGAAGGCCTCCGACCGCTTCGGCGAGGTCGTCGGCTACCCCGGCGACCGCCTCCCGGCGCCCGTCCTTCCCAACGCCACCCTCACGCCCCGCAGGAACCCGACACCGAGAGGACCCCGGTCATGACCGAGCCCGCCGCCACCCCCGTAGTCCAGCGCGTCGACGCCCGCCACCGCTACACCATCGAGGTCGACGGCAAGCCCGCCGGCTTCACCGCCTACCGGGACCGCGACGACCGCCGCGTCTTCTTCCACACCGAGATCGACGACGCGTTCGCCGGCCAGGGCCTCGCCGCGATCCTCGTCCGCGAGGCCCTCGACGACGTCCGCGCGGCCGGCAAGCGCATCGTGCCCGTCTGCCCGTACGTGGCGAAGTTCCTGAAGAAGCACGAGGAGTACGCCGACATCACGGACCCGGTGACCCCGGACACCCTGACGTGGCTGGATGCCCAGCTCAAGCACTGAGCGTCCGGGATCCCCGGCCCGCGCGCCGACCGACTACGGCCGCGGGGCCGGGGCCTTGGCGTCGTCCTCGTCCTCACCCGCCACCGCGCTCGCGGCCGGCTCCGGGGCCGAGGGCGAAGGCGATCCCGCCGTGCTCGGCCCGGGCTTGGGCCGGGCGCCCGGCGTCGTGTCCTGCGGGAAGGTGAGCTGCTTGCCCATCCACTCCATCGCGGGCTCGATCTCCCGCAGCCACGTCGTGAAGTGGTGGCTGCCGCGCGGCAGGATGATCCGCGCCGAGGTCATCGGCGGCCGCACGGCGTCGAGGAACCGCATCGTGTCCGGGTAGTCCTTCTCGCCCTCACGGCTGCTCGCCACGAGCACCGAGACGCGGGGGACCGGCAGGTGCCCGAGCCGCCAGATCAGATCGTGGCTCTGCCGCCGCTGCCGGGCGCGCGGCCCGCTGCCGAACAGCGAACCCGTCGTGAGGTCGTCCTTGATCGCGTAGTCGGCGGACAGCGCGGCCGCCGACGTGTACGTCCGGGGATTGCGCAGCGTCAGCTGCAGCGCGCAGGACCCGCCCGACGAGTAGCCGAGGGCGCCCCACGCGCTGGGGTCGTGCCCGACCCGGTACGCCGACTTCAGCGCGTCCGGCAGGTCCTTGGTGAAGAACGTCTCCGCCTTCGGGCCGCCCGGCACGTCCACGCACTCGGTGTCGCGGGGCGGTGCGATCGTCGGCCGCACCATCACCACGATCGTCGGCTGCATCCGGCCCGCGCCCTGCAACCGGGCGGCCGTCTGCGGCACCTGGAGGAACTGGGCCAGGTTCATGATGCCGCCCGGGTAGCCGCTGATGGCGACGATCACCGGGAACCGCTGGCGGTGGAACTGCCGCTGGAAGTACTGCGGCGGCAGATACACGAACGCCGGGTTGAGGGCGTGCGAGCGCCGCCCCACGATCCGTACCGACTCGACCTTGCCCGCCCGCTCCGGCGGACCGACCGGCAGCCCCTTCACCCGGTCAAGACCCTGCGGCCCGGCCGGCTGCACCAGCGCGCCCTGCGCCACCGCGACCCCGGAACCGGCCGCGCCCGCGATCTGCGCGGGCGCCGTCGGCACGTCCCCGAGCAGCTCGTCCCAGCTGCCGTAGAACTCGAAGTCCGCGTTCACCATGACCGCGCACGCGGTCAGGATCGCCGTCTGCGTCACGCCGATGGCGGCCAGTCTGCCGAGCACGGACCGGGTGCCGCGCCGCGCGAGCCGTGGCCATCCCCACACCGTCAGCCCCACGCACACGACCGCGATCAGCACCGTCATGCACTCCAGCGCCCGACTCGTCAGGCCCATCTCCGCTCCACCTCTCGCCGGGGACGGGGCGACTCCCGCCCGGGGCAGCTTCCGTCGGAAAAGAGGCCAGGAGCGGGAGGCGGGTTGGGGCAAACGGGTGTTTTTGCTCTTCCCTTTCCCTGTTCTTACGTGCCCGCGGGGTCGCGCCCTACGGGGAGGGGGTGCCCGGCGCGGGCGCCGCACCGCCCACCCGGCGGGTCAGTTCGCGGGCCGTGTGCGCCACGTGCCCGGCGATCCGCCGCCGCTCCGTCTCGTCGACCGCCTCGTCCGGGAAGGTCACCGAGACCCCGGCGATCGGATGCGCGTGATGGTCCAGGACGGGTGCCGCGACCGAGGACAGGCCCGGCGTCACCTCGCCCTCCTCCGTCGCGTAGCCGCGCCGCCGCGCCTGCGCCAGCAGCGTGCGCAGGGCGGTCAGCGTCGCCGGACCCGCGCCGTGCCGCTGCACGAACGCCGAACGGTCGGGGAACAGGGCCCGCACCTGCGCGGGCGGCAGCAGGGCGAGCACGGCCCGGCCGCTCGCGGTCAGCGTGGCCGGCAGCCGCACACCGACCTCGGACACCAGCGGCGGGCGGCCCGGGGCGCGCTCCTCGATGACGTAGATGACCTCGCGGCCGTGCAGCACCGCCAGGTTCGCGTTGTGCCCCGTGCGGTCCACGAGCGAGGCGAGCGGCGCCCGCGCGAGGCGCTGGAACGGGGCCTGGCGCTCGTACCCGGAGGCGAGCTCGAAGGCGCTCACCCCGAGCCCGTAGCGCCGTTCCTCCGGCAGGTGCACCACGAATCCGTCCGCCGCGAGGGTGTCCAGGAGGTGGTAGGTCGTCGAACGCGGCAGTCCCACGTCGCGGCTGATGGCGGCCGCGGGGACGGGCGCGGCCTGGCGGGCCAGATAGCGCAGCACGGCCAGGACCTGCGCCGCGGCAGGGACGATGCTCATGCGCCGAGACTAGACCAGACACCGCTCAAACCATCTGTCTGGGATCCCAGACAGAGAGTCTTGGATCCCAGACACAACACGTCCGTCAGGACTCGCGGGCGGCGTCTGCCTGCGGCTTCATAGGTACATGACCGTTGTTGTTGGTGTCGGTGCCCTCTCCGCCGACGAAGTTGTGTCCGTTGCCCGTCACGGTGCCCAGGTGTCGCTCTCGCCCGAGGCCCTCAAGGAGATCGCTCGCAGTCGCGAGGTCATCAAGGCCCTCGCCACCGACGTCAAGCCCCACTACGGCGTCTCCACCGGCTTCGGCGCCCTGGCCACCCGCCACATCCCCAACGAGCTGCGCACGCAGCTCCAGCGCAGCCTGGTGCGCTCGCACGCCGCCGGCTCCGGCCCCGAGGTCGAGCGCGAGGTCGTCCGCGCCCTCATGCTGCTGCGTCTGTCCACGCTGGCCACCGGCCGCACCGGCGTCCGCACCGAGACGGCCGAGGCCTACGCCGCGCTCCTGAACGCCGGCATCACCCCGGTCGTCCACGAGTACGGCTCGCTCGGCTGCTCCGGCGACCTGGCCCCCCTCGCGCACTGCGCGCTCGCCGTCATGGGCGAGGGCGTCGTCCGCACCGCCGACGGTGAGAAGAAGCCCGCCGCCGAAGCCCTCGCCGCCGCCGGCATCACGCCGGTCGTCCTCGAGGAGAAGGAGGGCCTCGCCCTCATCAACGGCACCGACGGCATGCTCGGCATGCTCGTCCTCGCCGCCCACGACCTGCGCAAGCTGCTGCGCACCGCCGACATCGCCGCCGCCATGAGCGTCGAGGGCCAGCTCGGCACCGACGCCGTGTTCGCCGCCGACCTGCAGGCCATGCGCCCGCACCCCGGCCAGGGCGACAGCGCGGGCAACCTGCGCTCGCTGCTCGCCGACTCGGCGATCATCGCCAGCCACGCCGGCCCGGACTGCACCTACGTCCAGGACGCCTACTCGCTGCGCTGCACCCCGCAGGTCCACGGCACCGCCCGTGACACCCTCACGCACGCCGAGCTCGTCGCCTCCCGCGAGCTGGCCAGCGCCGTCGACAACCCGGTCGTCACCCTCGACGGCCGCGTCGAGTCCAACGGCAACTTCCACGGCGCCCCCGTCGCCGCGGTGCTCGACTTCCTCGCCATCACCGTCGCGGACGTCGCCTCGATCTCCGAGCGTCGCACCGACCGCTTCCTCGACCCGGCCCGCAACCGCGGTCTGAACGCCTTCCTGGCCGACGACCCGGGCGTGGACTCCGGCCACATGATCGCCCAGTACACGCAGGCCGCGATCGTCTCCGAGCTCAAGCGCCTGGCCGCCCCGGCCTCCGTGGACTCGATCCCCTCCAGCGCCATGCAGGAGGACCACGTCTCCATGGGCTGGTCGGCCGCTCGCAAGCTGCGCCGCGCCATCGACGGCCTCGGCCGCGTCCTGGCCGTCGAGCTGTACACCGCCGCCCGCGCCCTGGACCTGCGCGCCCCGCTGACCCCCGCCCCGGCCACCGCGGCCGTGCGCGACGGCCTGCGCGCCACCGTCGAGGGCCCCGGCACCGACCGCTGGCTCGCCCCGGAGATCGAGGAGGCCGTCCAGTACGTCGCCTCCGGCCGCGCCCTGGCCGCCGCCGAGTCCGTCACCGGCTCGCTCGTCTGATCCGGGCGCACACCGTGCCCCACACCTTCCGGGTCCGGCCGGACCCGGAAGGTGTGCCAGGCCCTGACCGTCCCTTCCCTCCGAGCGGCCCTCAACGCGACGGGGGAAGGGCCGGTCAGGCCCTGGTCCGCTGCCGTCCACGCCTCACCCCTCTTCGTGCCCTCCCCGTCCGCGGCGGGCCGGGCAGCCCTCAGAAGGAGCCCTTTCCCGGTGAATGACCTGCCGACCGCCACGGTGCACAACAGCGTCGGGCAACTGCGCGCCGACGCCTGGAGCTCCCTGACGGACCTCACCCACCGCCTCGCCACGCAGGGCGCGGACGGCCACCCGCACACCGTCGCGGGCATCGAGGAACTCATCGACCTCCTCACCCCCATCGAGCACTGCTGGGCCTTCCCGGGCCTGCCCGCCCTCAGGGAACTCTCCGCCCTGCTCGCCGAGGGGGACCACCGCCATCTCGCCCAGCGCGCCGACGAACTGGACCGCGCCCTGGCCGGCCACCGGCACCGCGGCACCGCCCCGCACACCGCCGCCACACCCAGCGGCTGCGCCGACGAGAGCGCCGAGGCCCCCCACTCCACGCCCGCGCCCTCCACCCCGTACTTCGAGGTTCTCGTCGTCGGCGACCTGGACGCCGCCGAGGAACAGGCGCTCCGTGCCGAACTGCGCCGACTGCGCCGCCCCGACGACGAGTTCGCCTACGAGATCGTCGTCGCCCCGAGCTTCGAGGACGCGGTCATCACGTCCCTCGTCAACTCCAGCCTCCAGGCCGTCGTCATCCGCGACCGGTTCACCGACCGCTCCCGCCACGACCTCAGCGTCGTGCGCCGCTTCTTCGACGAGTCGGCCCAGGCGCCCGCCGCCCTGCCCGGCGACAGCGACGAGCAGGTCCGCGCCCTCGGCGACCGCCTCCTCGCGCTGCGCCCCGAACTCGACCTGTACCTCGTCTCCGAGCGGGCCGTCGAGTCCACTGCGGGCCGCCTCAGCCGCCGCTTCCGGCGCGTCTTCCACGCCCGCGAAGGCCTCCTCGAACTGCACCTGTCGATCCTGCACGGCATCACCGAGCGCCACCGCGCCCCGTTCTTCACCGCGCTGCGCGCCCACAGCCGCAAGCCCACCGGCGTCTTCCACGCCCTGCCGGTCTCCCGCGGCGCCTCGGTGCTCAACTCGCCCTGGATACCCGAGATCGCCGACTTCTACGGCACCAACATCTTCCTCGCCGAGACCTCCGCCACCTCCGGCGGCCTGGACTCCCTGCTGGCCCCCACCGGCCCGCTCCGCGAGGCCCAGGACCTGGCCGCCGAGGCCTTCGGCGCCCGCCGGACCTACTTCGTCACCAACGGCACCTCGACCGCCAACAAGATCGTCGTGCAGGCGATGGTGCGCCCTGGCGACATCGTGCTCGTGGACCGCAACTGCCACAAGTCCCACCACTACGGACTCGTGCTCGCCGGCGCCCACGTCGTCTACCTCGACGCCTATCCCCTCGACGAGTACGGCATGTACGGCGCCGTCCCCGTCGAGGAGATCAAGCGCAAGCTGCTGATGCTCAAGCGCGAGGGCGTGCTGCACCGCGTCAAGCTGCTGATGCTCACCAACTGCACCTTCGACGGCATCGTCTACAACCCGACGCGCGTGATGGAGGAGTGCCTGGCCCTCAAGCCGGACCTGGCGTTCCTGTGGGACGAGGCCTGGTTCGCCTTCGCCCGCTTCCACCCCGTCTACCGCCGGCGCACCGCGATGGCCTCCGCCCGCACCCTCACCGACCGCTACCGCGACCCCGCGTACGCCGACACGTACGCCGCCCACCGCGAGAGCCTCGGCGAGGACCCGGACGACGAGACCCTCGCCACCACCCGGCTCCTGCCCGACCCCGAGCAGGTCCGCGTCCGCGTCTACGCCACGCAGTCCACGCACAAGACGCTCACCTCGATGCGTCAGGGCTCCATGGTCCACGTCTTCGACCAGGACTTCCGGCACAAGGTCGCCGAGGTGTTCCACGAGGCGTACATGACGCACACCTCGACCTCGCCCAACTACCAGATCCTCGCCTCCATGGACCTGGGCCGCCGCCAGGCGGTCCTGGAGGGGTACGCCCTCGTCCAGAAGCAGCTCGAACAGGCCGGGGTGCTCCGCGACGCCGTCGACCAGCACCCGCTGCTCAGCCGCTACCTGCACGTGCTCACCACACCCGAGCTGATCCCGCCGCGCTTCCGCTCCTCCGGCATCGAGCAGCCGCTGCGCACGGGCCTGGCCCGGATGGAACGGGCCTGGGAGGAGGACGAGTTCGTCCTCGACCCCACCCGCGCCACCATGCACATCGGCCGCACCGGCATCGACGGCGACACCTTCAAGCACGACCTCCTGATGGACCGTCACGGTGTGCAGGTCAACAAGACGACCCGCAACACGCTGCTGTTCATGACGAACATCGGCACGACCCGCAGCTCCGTCGCCTACCTCATCGAGGTTCTCGTGCGTATCGCCGAGGACCTGGAGGAGAGCGTCGGCGAGATGAGCCCGCACGACCTCGCCGTGCACCGCGGCCTCGTCACCGGCCTCGGCACGGGCTCCGCGGCCCTGCCGGACTTCAGCGCCTTCCACCCGGCGTTCCGGCCGAGCCCGCGCACCCCCGAGGGCGACATGCGCGCCGCGTTCTTCCTCGCCTACGACGACACCGAGTGCGAGCACCTGTCCACGCGGGAGATCAGTGACGCCATGGCCCAGGGCCGTACCGTCGTCTCCGCCACCTTCGTCACCCCCTACCCGCCCGGCTTCCCCGTCCTCGTCCCCGGACAGGTCGTCAGCAAGGACGTCCTGACCTACATGGCCGCCCTCGACACCCGCGAGATCCACGGCTACGACCCCGAGGCCGGCTACCGGGTCTTCACCGAGGCCGCCCTGGAGGCACGGCACACCGCGGAGCGCTAGAACCGGCTCCCGAACACCATCGCGCACCCTCCTCTCCCGCAGCCCAGGCCGCGGGGGAGGAGCACGCGTTTTCCCCACCGCACCTGATCACGACCGGACCGGAAGGAACCCCTCCCTCTCATGGCACCTCAGATCCTGCGCGCGCACGAGCGGACCCCCGCACCGTGGAAGAACGGCGGCGGCATCACCACCGAGGTCCTGGCCCACCCCCAGGGCGCCGGCACCGACGACTTCGTGTGGCGCATCAGCGTCGCCGACGTCGCCGGCAGCGGCCCCTTCTCCGCGTTCGAGGGCATCGACCGCATCATCACCGTCGTCGAGGGACCCGGCATGGCCCTCACCGTCGACGGCACGGAACACGTCGTCGACACCCGCTACACGCCGCTCGCCTTCTCCGGCGACGCCACCACCGACTGCCGGCTGCTCGACGGCCCCATCGTCGACTTCAACGTGATGGTCCGCCGCACCGACGCCAAGGCCGAGGTCTCCATCGAGCGCCGCTACACCGTGCTGCACCCCGCGCCCGGGACCCGCGTGTTCGCGATCGTCCTGGAGGGCTCCGCGACCCTGTACCGGGACTCGGTCACGCTCGGCCGGCTCGACGCGGTCCTGCTCCAGGACGACGAGAACCCCGCCGACATCGCGGTCGACGGGGTCCTCGCGGTGGTCGCCCTCACGGACGTCCGCTGAGCCGCACAGGAAGCAGAGCGGGAAAGCCGCGGCCGCCCGGCCGCGGCGCGCGCATGGCGGGCGGCC
>NZ_JBHYTK010000108.1:22952-23333 GCF_042749255.1 Streptomyces sp. NPDC059524
GCGGGTGGGGTGTGGGGGGGGGGGGGGGCCCCCCCCCCTCGCCGCGCGCCTCCCCACCACCCCTGCGGGCGCCCCCCCGCGGCGCCCCCCCCCCCGCGGCTCTCGCATGCCGGGCGACCTGGCGGCCTGTTCAGGGGGTGGGCGTCACGCCCAGGTGGTGGCCGTGCGGTGCACGAGCCGGGCAGCCGCCCGCGCTGTGCGCCCGTCACAGGCGAACCCGACGAACGCGAGGTCCCCGGGCTCGGTCAGCTCGGCGTCGAGCTCGACCGCGTGGTGCCACCGGAGGTGCTCGGCGCCGGGCCCGGGGGGGGGGGGGGGGGGGGCGGCGCCGGGGCGCGGGGCGCGGCGCGCGCCCGCCGGCGCCGGGGCCGGGGGGGGCGC
>NZ_JBHYTK010000108.1:23343-28860 GCF_042749255.1 Streptomyces sp. NPDC059524
GTCCCGGCCCCACCAGGGCCGGGCCGGGACGACGGCGACCGCCGGAGCGGCCTCCGGGTACGTGCTCACGCCGAGTGGTCCCCGGACTCCGTCATCGGGACGCGGACACCGCGCTCCTTGGCGACCGAGGAGGCGTACTCGTAGCCGGCGTCGACGTGGCGGATGACACCCATGCCGGGGTCGTTCGTCAGGACGCGCTCGAGCTTCTTCGCCGCCAGCTCGGTGCCGTCGGCGATGCACACCTGGCCGGCGTGGATGGAGCGGCCCATGCCGACGCCGCCGCCGTGGTGGATCGAGACCCAGGAGGCACCCGAGGAGGTGTTCACGAGGGCGTTGAGCAGCGGCCAGTCGGCGATCGCGTCGGAGCCGTCGAGCATCGACTCGGTCTCGCGGTACGGGGAGGCCACCGAACCGGAGTCCAGGTGGTCGCGGCCGATGGCGACGGGGGCGGAGAGCTCGCCGGAGGCGACCATCTCGTTGAACTTGAGGCCGGCCAGGTGGCGCTCGCCGTAGCCGAGCCAGCAGATGCGCGCGGGCAGACCCTCGAACGCGACGCGCTCGCCCGCCATGTCCAGCCAGCGGTGCAGGTGCTTGTTCTCCGGGAACAGCTCCTTGATCGCCTTGTCCGTCTTGGCGATGTCCTCCGGGTCACCCGAGAGGGCGGCCCAGCGGAACGGGCCGAGGCCTTCCTCGAACAGCGGGCGGATGTGGGCCGGGACGAAGCCGGGGAAGTCGAAGGCGCGGTCGTAGCCGGCCTTGCGGGCCTCGTCGCGGATCGAGTTGCCGTAGTCGAAGACCTCGGCGCCCTTGTCCAGGAAGCCGACCATGGCCTCGACGTGCAGGGCCATCGACTTGCGGGACTTCTCGGTGAAGCCGGCCGGGTCCGCCTCGCGCTCCTGGTGCCAGTCCTCGACCGAGATGCCGACCGGCAGGTAGGCCAGCGGGTCGTGTGCCGACGTCTGGTCGGTCACGATGTCGATCGGGGCGTCGCGGCGCAGGAGCTCCGGGAAGATCTCGGCGGCGTTGCCGACGACACCGATGGACAGGCCGCGGCGCTCGTCACGGGCCTGGACGGCCAGCTCCAGCGCGTGGTCCAGGTTGTCGGCCTTCACGTCCAGGTAACGCGTGCCGATGCGGCGGTCGATGCGCGTCTCGTCGACGTCCACACAGATCGCGACACCGTCGTTCATCGTCACGGCCAGCGGCTGCGCGCCACCCATGCCGCCCATGCCGGCGGTCAGCGTGATCGTGCCGGCGAGCGTCCCGTCGAACTTCTTGCGGGCGACGGCGCCGAAGGTCTCGTACGTGCCCTGCAGGATGCCCTGCGAACCGATGTAGATCCACGAACCGGCCGTCATCTGGCCGTACATCGTGAGGCCCTCGGCCTCCAGCTTGCGGAACTCCTCCCAGTTGGCCCAGTCGCCCACCAGGTTGGAGTTGGCGAGGAGCACGCGGGGCGCCCACTCGTTCGTGCGCATGACACCGACCGGCTTGCCGGACTGGACGAGAAGCGTCTCGTCGTCCTTCAGCGTCTTCAGCGTGCGGACGATCGCGTCGTACGCCTCGTGGTTCCGGGCGGCTTTGCCCGTGCCGCCGTAGACGACGAGGTCCTCGGGGTGCTCGGCGACCTCGGGGTCGAGGTTGTTCATGAGCATCCGCAGGGCGCCCTCCTGCTGCCACCCCAGGGTGTTCAGTTCGGTGCCGCGGGGGGCCCGGACGACGCCCGGCGCTGCGTGGGAAGGGGTGGTCATGTGTGCTCCTCAAGGGGATCGAGCGGTTGTGCACCCTCATGACACGCGAGCGCCGGACGCGGAACCAGCGGCGGCGCCCGCATTTCTCGGATCCGAGACGCTTCCCCGGCGAAGGACCTGACGAGGGACCAACGGCCCGTCCGCACGGAGAACCGCTCCCATAGGATTCGAGGCAGGCAGGAGCAGGCTGGCGCGCAGGGGGAGCGGATGGCGAGGACGGTGGGCGGCGTGGTCGTGGACCCGGCGGAACTGGCCCGGTGGTACGAGGAGGGCGCGGGCGGATCCGTGCCCGCGTACCAGCGCGTCAAGGAGCTCGTCGAGCGCCAGATCCGGGACGGCCACTGGCGCGAGGACGACGCCTTGCCCTCCGAGAGCCAGTTCGTCGACGCCCTCGGCCTGTCCCGCATGACGGTCAACCGCGCGCTGCGCGAGCTCGCCGCCGACGGCGTCATCCGGCGCGTCATGGGCGTGGGCAGCTTCGTCGCCGAGCGCAAGGCCAGCTCGGCGCTCCTGGAGGTCCACAACATCTCGGACGAGGTCCGGGGCCGCGGCCACCGCTACGGGGCGCGGGTGCTGTCCCTGGGCGCGGAGCGGGCCGACGAGCGCACCGCCGCGCACCTCGGGCTCGGCAAGGGCGACCCCGTCTTCCGCTCCCGGGTCGTGCACCTGGAGGACGGCGTGCCGCTCCAGCTGGAGGACCGCTACGTGAACCCGGCCTTCGCCCCCGGCTATCTGGACCAGGACTTCACGCGGCAGACCCCGTACACGTTCCTGTCGAAGGTCGCGCCGCTGGGCCGGGGCGAGCACATCGTGGAGGCGGTCCTGGCCTCGCCGGAGGAGTGCGCGATCCTCGACGTCACGCCCGCCGAGCCCTGCCTGCTGATCCAGCGCCGCACCTGGTCGCGCGACGCGCTCGTGAGCATCGCCCGGCTGCTGCACCCGGGCTCCCGGTACCGCCTCGAAGGCGCGTTCGCGACGCACTGAGCACCCCCCAGGTGCCGGCCGGCGCTCACTGCGTCGGTTCGGTCCTCGTCGCCGGGCCCGCGGCCGTCGCCGGCGTGTGCCCCGAGACCGCGGCCGTCAGCCGCGCCGCGCCCTGCGCGAGTGCCTCCCGCACTTCCTCGGTGTCGTGCCGGCCGTGATGGCGGCGCCAGGTCGTGCTGATCGCGGCGACCGGCCGCTCGTTGTGGTCGAAGGCCGCCACCCCCATCGAGCAGAAGCCCTGCGACACCAGCTCGACCTCCTGGGACCAGCCGCGCTCCCGCTCCCGGGCCAGCTCACCGGTCAGCTCCGGCAGGGAACGCGGGCCCCGGCCGGTCCGGGTGGTCAGGTCGCCGGGGCGGGAGAAGAGCGCCCGCAGCTGTGCCTCCGAGGTGTGGGCGAGGATGGCCCGCCCGTTGGCCGTCAGATGGGCCGGCAGGCGCACGCCCACATCCGTCACAAGTGCGATGTCGATGTCCCCGGCGCGGGCCGGCGGACGCTCCTTGAGCAGGTAGACCGTCTCCGCTCCGTGCAGGATCCCGAGGTGCACGGTCTGGCCGAGCCGGCTCGCGACCGTGCGCAGGATCGGCCGGGCGAGACGCTCCAGCGGTTCGTGACGCAGATAGGCCGAACCCACCTCGAAGGACGCGACCCCGAGCCCGTAGGCCTGCTCCGACGGCACGTAGGTGACGAAGCCGCGGTCCGCGAGGACGGTCAGGATGTGGTACGCCGACGAGCGCGGAACATCCAGGTCACGAGCGAGGGTCGCCGCCTGCACCAGGCCGGGGCGACCGGCAAGGTATACCAGAATGTCGAGGGCCCGTCCCACGGCGGGGGAGGCACTGGAGGATGTGCGGGGCGGTGACTTGCGCTCATTCCGCTCATTCATCGGACCACCTCTTGACGCGCCTGTATAGACAGGAATATACAAGCTGACGTTCGCTGTCGGGAGCTCGGAAAAACAGGTCGATGCCGCAGGCATCTCACCCCCCCACATGTTCCTCCGGCACGTCCTCCGGCCCCCACCCCCAGAGGGAGACATTCGTTTGCGTACCGAAAAAGCCGGCCTGAGCCGCGGGCTCAACTCACGGCACATCCGCTTCATCGCCCTCGGCTCGGCGATCGGCACCGGCCTGTTCTACGGATCCTCGGCGTCGATCGAGACCGGTGGGCCCGCAGTCCTGCTCGCCTACCTGATCGGCGGCGCGGCCGTCTTCCTCGTGCTCAGGTCGCTCGGCGAGATGGCGGTGGCCAACCCCAGCGCCGGTTCCTTCGGTGAGTACGCGAGCCGTCACCTCGGCCCGCTCGCCGGCTTCCTCACCGGCTGGACGTACGCCTTCGAGATGGTCATCGTGGCGGTGGCCGACGTGACCGCCATCGGTGTGTACATGGGCTTCTGGTTCCCCGACGTGCCCCGCTGGATCTGGGTGCTGGCCGCCGTCCTCATCGTCGGCGCGCTGAACCTCGTCAGCGTCAAGGTCTTCGGCGAGCTGGAGTTCTGGCTCTCCCTCGTGAAGATCGTGGCCATCGTCTCCATGATCATCGTCGGCATCGTGGTCATCGCCTTCAGCCTCGGCACCGGCCACGTCCACGTCGGCATCGACAACCTCTGGAACAACGGCGGATTCTTCGCCGGCGGCATCGACGGCTGGGTCCTCTCCTTCGCCATCGTCATGTTCGCGTTCGGCGGCACGGAGATCATCGGTGTCACGGCCGGCGAGGCCGAGTCCCCGGAGAAGACCATCCCGAGCGCGGTGAACTCCATCCCGCTGCGCATCATCCTGTTCTACGTCCTGACCCTCGCCGTGATCATGTCGATCACCCCGTGGCAGCAGATCAGCGACTCCGGCAGCCCGTTCGTGCAGATCTTCGCCGGTGTGGGCCTCAAGTCCGCGGCCGCGGTCCTGAACGTCGTGGTGCTCACCGCCGCGCTCTCCGCCATCAACAGCGACATCTTCGCCGCGGGCCGCACCATGTTCGGCCTCGCCGAGCGCGGCCAGGGTCCCGCCGTCATGCGCCGCACGACCCCCAACGGCGTGCCGTGGGTGACCACCCTCGTCATGATCGGCGCCCTGCTCTTCGGCGTCGTGATGAACGCGGTCGTCCCCGGCGAGATCTTCCTGATCATCGCCTCCATCGCGACGTTCGCGACGGTCTTCGTCTGGGTCATGATCATGCTCACCCACGTCAAGGCCCGCCGCGCGATGTCTCCGGAGGAGACCGCCGCGCTGAAGTTCCCGGCCCCGTTCTGGCCCTACGGCCAGATCATCACCCTGGTCTTCATGACCGCGGTCCTGGTGCTCCTCGGATTCGAGGAGGACACCCGCGTGGCGCTCGAGGTCGGCGTGGTCTGGCTGGCCCTGCTCACCGTGGTCTTCTTCCTGGCCGTCCGCCGCAAGGCCGGTACCGACCCGCAGTCGGTGCCGTCCACGGACGAGGACGCCGGCGCCGTGAACACGGCGAAGGAGGAGCGGGCCGAGGTCTCCGGCTGAGCCGTTCCGCACCCTGAAGCGGGGCCCCCCCACCCCCGGGGGGGGCCGGGCCCCATCGTCTGTGCCGGGGGAGGTCAGCCCTGGAGCTCCTCGGCCACGTACGCGGTCAGCCAGGTCCGGAAGTCGGGGCCCAGGTCCTCACGTTCGCAGGCGAGGCGCACGATCGCCTTGAGGTAGTCGCCGCGGTCGCCGGTGTCGTAGCGGCGTCCCTTGAAGACGACGCCGTGGACGGGGCCGCCGACCTTCTCGTCCGCGGCGAGCTGCTGGAGGGCGTCGGTGAGCTGGATCTCGCC
>NZ_JBHYTK010000109.1:0-6305 GCF_042749255.1 Streptomyces sp. NPDC059524
GGCAGCCAGCTCTGAGCCTCTAAGGTTCTAGAGCAGCAAGGCACTCAGATGTGAGGGAATGGGTGGGGCCCGCGCGCGCGCGCGCGCGCGCCGCTGCCCGGAGGCGCGAGACCGACCGCCCCCCCGCCCCCTCTCACTCCCCCCCCCCCGCACGAGAAGGCGGCGCTGCTCAACCGGCAGGTGGCGCACTTCCAGCCGCCCGGCCTGTCCGCCGAGGCCGCCGCGGGCGAGGCCCCGTACGGGCGGCTGCTGCCGGGCATCCGCGGGCTGCGGCTCGAAGTGACCGGCGTCCGCGCCAAGTTCAAGTACGCGGGCCACAAGCCGGACGAGGTCCAGGACCGGATCGCGGCCGGCCTCGCGGAGCGCGGCGCTCCGGGCGACGCCGCCGCCCTGGCCCAGCAGCGGCGACGGCGCTCCGCCTGAGCCGCTCCGCCGGCCGCGGTCAGCGGCCCGGCGCGGCCCCCGGTGTCACGCGACCACGGTGGCGCCGGGCTCACCGGCCGCCGCCTCGGACCCCGGCCGCTCCGGCACCGGGACCTCGACCTGCCTGATGCGCGCCGGAAGGGCGAGCGCGGCGAAGAGACAGCACACCGCGGCGCCCGCGGCGATCAGGTACGCGGCCTTGAAACCGTCGCTGGTGTACAGCACGGCGCCCCGCGTGATCTCCGGCGAGAGCGGAGCGATGTACGAGTTGTTCAGGACGGTGAAGGCGATCACCGGCAGGACGGCGGGGAACACGCTCTGGAACACGCCCGCGATACTCGCGGTCGAGGCCTGCAACTGCGGCGGCACGGCCTCGATGAGCAGGTTCGGGACCGCCGCGTAGCCGAGGCCCATGCCCAGACCGACCAGGCACGAGAACAGGATCAGCAGGCCCCGGCTGTCGTGCGCGTACGCGGTGAGCGCGCAGCCCAGGCCCGCCGAGACGCCGCCGGCGGCCATCATGAGGCGCGGCCGCGCCCTGCGCCCGACCAGGACGCCGACGAGCACGCCGCCGACCACGGTGCACAGTCCGATCGGCGCCTGGAAGACCGCGGTGCCCTCGGCGTCGACCCCGAAGCCGTATCCGAGACCCAGGGCCGCCGGCGTCATGACCAGCATCGGCAGCAGCATCGTGAACAGGCCGCTGACGCCGTACATGAATCCGGCGGCGGTGACGGTGAACGCCACCGAGCGCCGGCGCAGCACCTTGATGTCGATGAGCGGTTCGCGGACCGCTCCGGAGCTGACCAGCCACGCGACGACGAGCACGACGCCGCCGATCAGATAGGCCAGGGTCGAGCCGGCGGTCCAGCCCCAGGCCGGGCCGAAGCTGACGCCGACGAGGATGCCCGCGATGCCCGCGCCGAGCAGCAGCGCGCCGACGAGGTCGAGGCGCGAGCGGAGGCGCACCGCGCTCTCCTGCGTGGTCAGCAGGATCATCGCGCCCAGGACGGCGAGGGCGATGACCCAGAACCAGAAGATGCTGCGGAAGCCGAAGTCGTCGATCAGCCAGCCGGTGATGAACGGGGCGGGGATGGCGATGATGCCCATGCCGCTGGTCGCGATGCTGACGGCGAGGGGGACGGTCCGGGGCGGGAAGACGTCACGGATGAGCGAGTAGCTGAGGAACAGGCACGGGACGAGCAGCCCGGTGAGCGCGCGGCCGAGGATCATGATCCCGTAGCTGGGCGCGACCGCCGAGACGAGCGACCCGGCGATCGAGACCGCGATGCAGCCGACCAGGAGTCTGCGCTTGCCGTGGAGGTCGGCGAGCTTGCCGACGAGCGGCGCCGCCACCGCGCCCACGAGCAGGAACGCGGTGAGCAGCCAGGCGCCCTGCGTCGTGCGGTAGTGCTGGGCGATGGAGGGCATGGCCGTCGCGATCATGATGTAGCTGATCGCGAGCATCTCCAGCAGGAGCACGATCGACAGCAGGGACACGATGAGGCGGGGCGTCCATCGTTCGTCGGCGGCGCGGTCGGCGCCCGCGGCGCCGGCGGTCGGATCGCCCGGAGGGGAGGAGACCATCGTCGGATCCTTTCGGGATGGCCTGAACGGAGATCCGCCGCCGGAGGTCGGGGGCGGGTCCACCCGCCCGTGACCGCCCTACCGCGCCGCTCGGGCCGGAGTGATGGGGAGCCACGTCGCCGGCGGCCGCCGGCGACATGTAGCGGACATCACAGGGCCTCGACGCGGCGCGGCACCACACGGTGTTCCATCCAGCGGGAGCGGAACTGACACCGTTTTTAGAAGGTGCAGGTCAGGGCGGTGTACCCCGAGTAGCAGAAAATCGGTGGATCAGCCACCTTTTTGGACGGGGGTGCGGGACTCGGCCCCGACCGGGGCGCGGGACTCCGCCGCCGCGAGCCCGACGACCGCCACCAGCATCACCGCGGTGCCCGCCACCGTCGCCCCGGTCAGGCGCTCGCCGAGCAGGGTCACGGCGATGACGGCCGCGCCGACCGGTTCGAGCAGCATGATCACGGAGACCGTGGCGGCCCGTACGACGGCCGCACCCGCGAAGTACAGCCCGTAGGCGAGGGCCGTCGGCACCGACGCGATGTACAGGAGCAGCGCGAGCACCTCCCCCGCGTTCCCGGTGTGCGGGACGAGTCCCTCGGCAGCGCCGAACGGCAGCAGCGCGAGAGCCGACACGGCGAAGGTGCCGACGGTCGTGCCGAGTTGGCCGCCGGCCCGCCCGGACCGCCCGAACCAGCGGGTGAGCAGGGTCATCACGGCGTACCCGGAGGCCGAGGCCAGCGCCCACAGGACACCGGCGGGGCGGACGGCGGCGCCGCCCGAACCGAGGACGAGCACGGCGAGCCCGCACAGCGCGCCGCCCACGGCGAGCACGCCGCCCCGGCCCAGCCGCTCCCCCATCGCGAGGCGTGCCCCGACCGCGATGAGCACGGGACCCGCGCCGAGCGTGACAACGGTGGCGACAGCGAGCCCGGTCGCCGACACCGCCGCGAAGTAGGCGGTCTGGAACACGGCGAGGGCCAGTCCGAGCACGAGGATCCGGACGGCCTTGCGGCCGCGCGGTCCGGGGGTCGTGGAGACGGGGGCGGGCCTGCGGCGCAGCACCCGTACGGCGAGGAGCAGCAACAGCCCGCCGGCGCACCGCCAGAACGACAGGGCCGAGGGCCCCAGGTCGCTGAGGCGGAACACGAGCGAGGCGGCGGCGCCCGCTGTGCCCCAGGCCAGCCCCGCCACGACCAGGCAGATCAGGCCGCGGGCGACGGACAGGGAGGGGAATCCCGGCACGGCGGGTGCCAGGGACGCGCGTCCGCGGGACGCGAGTTCAGGGGACGCGAGTTCAGAGGATTCGAGCGAGGTGAGGGAACGGGCAGCACTGCCCGGCACGGCTTGCGACACGTGGCACTCCACGGAGAGCGGCCCCGAGAGGAAGACGCGGGACCAGGGACACGGACCGTCGATCGCGGGCAGCCGTGACCCGCCCGGGAACAGCCGGGCGCGGGATCCCGGTGACGACCGGATCCCGTGGAGAAGTGCGGCTCACTGCCCGCGCAGGGCCCTCGGCGGGCGGATCCCACGGACCGCTCCGTGGATCGACGCCCGCCCGCGGGGCCCTACGCGGCCGGAGGCGGCAGAACGAGTGCGCGTGCGTGCATGATCGCCACCCTAGACGGCGCTCCCCGACCGGGACAACGCGGTTTCCGGCTCGGTGACCTGCGGCGGCTCGGTCGCCGCCGGCTTGGAGGACTGCGCGATGAACGCGCCGACGAGCACCACGGCCCCGCCGAACAGCTGCGGCCCGGAGAGGTGTTCGCCGAGCATGACCCAGGCGAGCACGGTCGCGATGACCGCTTCCAGGCAGGCCACGACACCGGCCACCTGCGGGGAGAGCCGCCGTACGGACACGACGCCGGTGACGTAGGCGACGACGGTGGCGAGCAGCACGATCCAGCAGAGCAGCAGCCAGGCGGGCACCGCGGTGCCGTTCATCGAGGCGTCCCCGGCGAGCAGCGACCAGTCCATGCCCCAGGGCCGGGCGATGACGGTGAGCACGGCGGCGCCGATCAGCAGCCCGTACGCGATGACGCCGAGCGGGTCGGGGGCCTCCTCGCCGGCGTCGCTGCCCTGGTCGGACAGGACGAAGTAGCCGACCTGACAGCAGGCCGCGCCGAGCGCGAGGAGCAGACCGAGAACGTCGAAGCTGAGCCCCGCCCACACCTCGACGACGCAGGCGAGGCCACCGACGGCGAGGACGACACCGAGCGCGGCGGCCCGGGTCACGGGCTTGCGCTGGACGAAGCGGACCCAGCCGAGGACGAGCGCGGGCGCCAGGTACTCGATGAGCAGGGCGACGCCGACGGGGATGCGGGAGATCGCCGCGAAGTAGCAGGCCTGGACGCCCGCGACCGCGAGCAGACCGAACCCGGCGAGCAGCGCGGGGCGCCGGCGCACCAGTGCGCGGTGCCGCCAGGCGACGGGCAGCATGACGAGCGCGGCGCCCGCGACCCGCAGCCACACCACGTGGAGCGGATCGAGGCCCGCCTCGATCAGCGGTTTGGCCGCCACCCCCGAACCGCCGAACGCGAGCGCGGAGGCGAGGGCGAGGCCCAGACCGATTCCGCGCGCGCTCGTCCCCGGCCCGACCTGAGACTCAGTTGACCCATGCACCGGCACATCATGACAGGCAGCGTCAGGACCGTCACCCCCGATGACCCCTGTCTCACAGGACGGACGCCGACGACCTGCGGCGCAGCGTCAGTTCAGCCTCCGGCGCAGGTCCCCGACATCGATGCCGGCCCGGCCGAGCACCTCCACGGCGCGGCAGTCCGGGTCGCCGGCGAGCGCCGCGAGCACGTCGAGTCCCCGGGCCGGACCGCCGTCCCGGGCGGTCGCGCGCTCGGCGCCCGCGCACATCGCGGCGGTCGCCGGCGGGGACCAGCCGGGGACGCCGCGCACCACCGGCACCGCGCCGGAGTCCTCGACCGAGCCCTGCCAGCGCAGCCCGTAGCCGATGCTGCGCTGGACGAGGTAGCCGAGCAGCCGGGCGAGCTGCCCGCCCTCGCCGCAGACCGCCCGCACCGCGGGGTCCGACTCCAGGAGCGAGTGCAGCAGGTGCGCGGTGTCGATCTGCCGGTCGCCGTCGCGCAGCGCACGCCGTCGGGCTCCCGCGACGGCCAGAATCAGCTCGTCACTGAGCGGGGCGTCGACGGGACGGTCTTCGAGAGGGCCGCACGAGGCGGTGCCGGACGGGGGAGAACTGTGCACGTACCTCACCTCATCAGGCCCGATCCGCCGCAACATCCCCGACGGGAAGCATCTTCGCGTCCGACACAAGGTGGGCGCGGCCCGTCCGGCCCTCCTCCTCAGGGATGAGATCCGGCCGTTCTCGCCGTAGGGGGAGCGCGCCGCCTTGCCGGTGCGCAACCGCTTGCACCGCTGGATCGTCGTTTCTTGCATGGAGAGCAGGTGCTGGCACGTGGCCCTGCCCGCCGTCGACGGCAGGCAGTACGTGTACCGGGTGTACGCCCCGGACGACGCGCTGCTCGCCGACCTGTTCTGGGACGCCTGGCACTGTCACGACGAGGGTCCGCATCCGCGCGCGTACGACCTCTTCGACGCGGCCCGGATCGAGCGCGTGGGCTGAGCCCGGACCGGGCGCGGCCGCACCCGTAAATTCCTGACGGTTCATCAGTATTGAATGTTCGAGGCCGCGCGGCTACGTTCCGCGACGACGCGACACCGCAGCCCGTCGGGCTCTCGACTCAAAGGGGTGGCCTCATGGCCGAAGTCAGCGCGGAAGCACGCATCGAGGCGCCCGCCGAGAAGGTGTGGGCCCAGCTCACCGACTTCTCCGCGTACGGGGAGTGGAACGCCACCCACACCAGCTTCCCCAAGGGCGGCCCGGCCTCGCTCGAGGTCGGCGGGCAGTTCGAGGAGAACATGAAGCTGATGGGCTTCCCGGCCGAGGTCACCTGGACCATCGAGGACCTGGAGGAGGCCCGCACCCTCGCGATCCGCGGCAAGGGCCCGATGGGTGTGAACGTCGGCACGCGCTACACGCTCACCCCGGACGGGTCGGCGACGACGGTCCGCATCGACGGGGAGTTCACGGGCGCGGCGGTCTCGCTGATGGCGGGCAAGCTCAAGGACTCCGCGACGGCCGCGCTCAACGAGTCGCTGCGCAAGCTGAACGGCCTGGTGGTCTGACCGCGCCCGCCCACCGCCCCGTACGGACATGAAGAGGCGCCCCCCCCCGCCGGGGGGGGGCCGCGTGGACCGGCAGCCGTCCGCCAGCCCGGGCCCCCCCGGGGTCAATACGCGGAGGCGAGGTTAAGGGAAACCGTCGT
>NZ_JBHYTK010000109.1:6315-11120 GCF_042749255.1 Streptomyces sp. NPDC059524
TCCCCCCCCCAGTCACGCCGGCGCCCCGCCGGCGGCGGCACGCGCCCCCACCCCCCCGACGCTCTGCCGTCCTCCTGCCGGTCCCGCACGGGGATCAGTCCTCGTCGGCGAGGATCAGGTACAGCTTCTTGCGCGCCTCGTTGATCACGGAGAGCGCCTTCTCGCGCTGCTCCTTGCTGCCGGTCTTCCAGACCTGGCCGAACGCCTCCATCAGACCGAAGCCGGCCTGCCGGATCTCGTTCATCGCGTCCCAGTCGACGCCGCGGCCCGCTTCCTCCCAAGGAGCGTCGGGCCCTTCCTCGGCGGCGGTCCGCCCGTCGTCGGTGAGCGAGAAGAGCTTCTTGCCACCCTCGCTCGCGCTGGCGATCAGGCCCTCGTCCTCGAGCAGCTGCAGCGTCGGGTAGACGGAACCCGGGCTGGGCTTCCACGCGCCGCCGCTGCGCTCGGCGATCTCCTGGATCATCTCGTAGCCGTGCATCGGGCGGTCCTTGAGCAGCGCCAGGATCGAGGCCCGCACGTCACCGCGCCGAGCCCGTCCGCGCGGGCCGCCACCGCGGCCTCCGCGTCCACCCCAGGGACCGGGACCGAACCCCGGCCCGAAGGGCCCGAACGCCCGGCGTCCCTCGAAGCCGCCCCGGCCGTGGTGGCCGGGGCCGCAGTGCCCGTGTCCGTGCTCGTGATCGTGTCCTTGCGTATGCATCTCCATCAGTCCTTCCCTGTCCGACATGACAGTTCGTTACCGTGATCTTCAATCGATCGCGATGTCTCGACGATATATCGGAAGCGATCGCAAGGCAACCCCTTGCGCGGTCGTGCGGGCTGACCTGCCGCGAAAACCGGCGGCCCGCGGACACCCCGGCGGCTACCGTCGGCGGCATGATCATTCGCATCGTCGACGCCTTCACCGACCGCCCCTTCGCCGGGAACCCCGCCGGCGTGCTGCTGCTCGACGCCTTTCCCGAGGACGAGTGGATGCAGCACGTCGCCCGGGAGGTCAATCACGCGGAGACCGCGTTCGCGCATCCGCTGCCCGAGGGCGGCGCCGCCGACTGGGCGCTGCGCTGGTTCACGCCGACCACCGAGGTCGACATGTGCGGGCACGCCACACTGGCCACCGCGCACGTACTGCACACGACGGGCGCGTCCGAAGGCCCGGTACGGTTCGCGACGCGCAGCGGCGTCCTGGTCGCCACCCCGCACGCGGACGGATCGATCACCCTCGACTTCCCGACCGCCCCCCTCACCGAGGAGCCGGTCCCCCACGCGATCACCGAGGCACTCGGCGTACGGCCGCTGTCGGCGCACGACACCGGGGACGCGATCGGCGACCTGCTCGTCGAACTCGCCGACGAGCAGGCGGTACGGGACCTGGCGCCGGACCTCGCCGCGCTGGCCCGGGGCTCACGGCGCGGGGTGATCGCGACCGCGCTCGCCCAGGACCCCGGCACGGGCTACGACTTCGTGTCCCGGTGCTTCTTCCCGAACGTCGGCATCGACGAGGACCCGGTGACCGGCAGCGCGCACACCGCGCTCGCCCCGTTCTGGGCCGCCAGGACCGGCCGCGACGACCTCACCGGCCTCCAGGCCTCGGCCCGCACCGGCCTCGTCCGCGTCGGCCTGCGCGGCGCGCGGACCCTGCTCACCGGCCACGCCGTGACCGTCGTGGAGGGCGAACTGCACGCCTGACGGAGGATCAGGCGGTGGGGAGCCAGTCGACCTTGCCGGCGAGCAGCCCGTACCCGACGAACGCGCCGATGTCGAGGAGAGAATGGGCCACCACCAGCGGCCCGACCCGCCCCCACCGCCGGTACAGCAGCGTGAAGACGATGCCCATCGCGACGTTCCCGAGGAAGCCGCCGACGCCCTGGTACAGGTGGTACGAGCCGCGCAGCACGGACGAGGCGATCAGCGCCTGCCCCGGCGTCCAGCCCAACTGGCCGAGCCGGCGCAGCAGATAGCCGAGGACGATGACCTCTTCGAGCACCGCGTTCTGCACCGCCGAGAGGATCAGGACGGGGTACTTCCACCACACGTCCGGCAGCGCCTCGGGCACCACCGTCAGGTTGAAGCCCAGGCCGCGCGCGGCGAGATAGAAGGCGATGCCGGTGCTGCCGATGACGGCGGCGACACCGGCGCCGCGCGCCAGATCGAACCACGGCCGGGTGCGGTCGAAGCCGATCACGCGCAGGCTCTCGCCCTCCCGCAGCAGGAGGTGCGCGACGAGCGCGACGGGCACGAGAGCGCTCGCGATCCCGAACAACTGCCAGGCCAGATCCAGCCAGGGGCGGCCCGGCGCCGCGGAGGCGTTGAGCGTCGCCGCCTGGTCCTTCAGACCGCCCGGTTTGGTGACCGATCCGACAAAGCTGATCAGCGCGGACACGCCGCTCGCACCGAGCGAAAGCCCCAGAACGATCAGCGTCTCACTCCGCAGAATTCGTCGCGAAGGGCCCTCGCCGGGAAAAGAATCGGCCACCTGCACTGCCTCCACCTGCACTCTTGACGCCAGTTCAGTAATCCCGCCTCATCCCTCACGCCGCACCGCTAGGGTCTCGAATGCAGGTACGAAGATCGCGCGCGACAGGCCGAGGGGGGCGGAGCGCCGCAGACCGGCGCACCCCTGCCCTCCCTCGCATCACCGCTTATATCGCAACTGCCTTTATGGCTCAGGGAGGGGCACCACCGCCATGGGACGTCACAGCAGCATGCCCGACGGGTACGGGTCGGCCACGGCCGACCCCCGGCCTCGGTCACGCGGCCGCACGGTGGCCATCGCGACGGCCCTCGTCCTCGTCGTGGCGGCAGGCACGGCCCTGGCGATCCGCAGCGATCTGCTCGGCATCGGCGACGGGTGCGACGGGTCCGTGAGCCTCGGCGTCATGGCCTCGCCCGACGTCGCCCCCGCGCTGCGCGACGCGGCCGACCGCGTGCACGAGCAGAAGATCACCTCGGACGGGAACTGCCTCGACATCACGGTCACCGCGAGCGAGTCGTACAAGGTCGCCGAGACGCTGCGGCGCCAGGGCGACCGGTCCGACTTCCAGGTGTGGGTGCCGGACTCGAGCCTGTGGATCAAGCGCGTCACGCAGAACTCGAAGGCGGTCCCGGTCACGGCCGCGGGCACCTTCGCCTCCTCGCCGATCGGCGTGGGCATGGTCCCCTCCGCGGCGAAGTCCTTCGGCTGGCCGAACAAGACGTACTCGTGGACCGAGTTGACCGGCGCCGCCATGGAGGGGGACACCGTGCGCCTCGGCGCCGCCGACCCGGCCCGCAGCGCGACGGGCCTGCTCGCCCTGACCAAGCTGTCCGCCGCGGCGCAGAAGTCGGGCGACGGCGACGGCACCGAGGCCGCCGCCATGGCCAAGGTCCTGGCCCAGCGCACGTCGGACAACGACGGCCAGCTGATGGACACGGTGGCCCGCGACTCCTCCGGCACCGAGGCCGGCAACCCGCGGCGCAACGAGGCGCTGATCGTGTCCGAGCAGGCCGCGTTCACGCACAACGCGGAGGTGGGCGACGACGGCGCCCTCGACCTCTTCTACCCCAAGGACGGCTCCCCCGCCCTGGACTACCCCTTCTCGCTGGTCGACGAGTCCGCGCTGACCACCGACGAGAGCCGGGCCGCCCTGCGCTTCATGACGCTCCTCTCCGCGCCCGACGGCCGCTCGATCATGGAGAAGCACGGCTTCCGCACCGAGGACACCAGCTCGCCGGAGACGGTCGCGGCGCAGGCCGGCGGCCGTTCCCCGCAGCCGTACGCGGAGCCCAGCGCGGACCCGGCCACCGACGAGCAGGTCGAGCAGACCCTCGGCATGTGGACGATCACGGTGCAGAGCGCGCGCATCACCACCGTCGTCGACGCCTCCGGCTCCATGGGCAACCTGGTGCCGAACCGCGGCCAGTCACGGATGGAGGTCACCAAGGCCTCCATGCTGGCCGCACTGCGGACCTTCACGCCCGAGGACGAGATCGGCCTGTGGGAGTTCTCCACGCACCTGGACGGCAACCGCGACTACAAGCGGCTCGTGCCGACGGAGCGGCTCGGCGACCGCAAGGGCGCGGGCACCCAGCTCGACCGGCTCAACGCGGCGTTCACCTCGCTGCAGCCCGTTCCCGACGGCGCCACCGGCCTCTACGACACCACCCTGGCCGCCTACCAGGAGGCCACCTCCGGCTACAGGAACGGCAAGTTCAACGCGCTGGTCGTGGTCACCGACGGCAAGAACGAGGACCCCGGGTCGATCTCCCGCAGCAACCTCATCAGCCGCCTCGAGGAGCTGTCCGACCCGGAGCGCCCGGTGCCGCTCATCGCGATCGCCGTCGGCCCGGACACGGACAAGGACGAGATCGAGCAGATCGCCGCGGCCACCGGCGGCTCCGGGCACCTGGTCAACGACCCGGCCGACATCCAGGAGGTCATCCTGAACGCGATCATCAAGGCCGGCGCCAGGACCAACTGACCGGCCGCGCCCGCCCGTACCGTTCGCCGGCACCGCCCGCTCCTGCCGCTCGCCCCGCCGTCAGCCGAGCGTCACCGCGGGCTCCGGCAGCCCGACGGGCCAGGTGTGCACCGGCTCCCCCCGGTGCATCAGCTCGCAGTACCTGCGGGTCGTCGCGGCGAGCGCATCGTCCCGCCCGAGCCCGCTCGCGCGCGCCTTGTGGTACGTCGCGGCCTGCCACTCGGCGCCGTTCATGCGCAGCGCGCAGCGCTGTTCGATGACGCCGAGATAGCGGTCCCGGTCGGGGGGGGGGGGGGCCCCCCCCGGGGGCCGCCCGCGCGCGGCGCGGGGCCGCGGGGGACGGACGGC
>NZ_JBHYTK010000109.1:11130-13746 GCF_042749255.1 Streptomyces sp. NPDC059524
GCCCGCCCGCCCCGCCGGCGGGGCACAGGGGGGGGGGGGTGCACACCCGCCCCCCCGGGTGGCGGGAGTGGGCCGGGCCCCGGCGGCGCGGGCGCGCCCCGCGCGGCCGCGAGCGGCAGCAGTTCCTCCTGGACGAGCGTGACGGCCTCGATCCGCTCGGTGCCGCCGAACCGGCCCCGGCGCGGCCACTCCAGGCGCGCCTCGATCCCGTACCGGCACGCCGCGTCGAAGTTCCGGGCCGCCGCGTCGAAGGAGAGCCGCGACCACACGGGCCGCGCGTCCTCGGCGAGCGCCCGTACGACGCCGTAGTAGAAGGCGACGTTGGCGATGACGTCGGTGACGGTGGGGCCGGCGGGCAGCACCCGGTTCTCCACGCGCAGGTGCGGGACGCCGTCGACGACCCCGTACACGGGCCGGTTCCAGCGGTACACCGTGCCGTTGTGCAGGACGAGTTCGGCGAGGTTCGGCACGCCGCCCCGGTCGAGGACCTCCAGGGGCCGCTCCTCGTCGAGGATCGGCAGCAGGGGCGGGAAGTACCGCAGGTTCTCCTCGAAGAGGTCGTGCGCCGACTCGATCCACCGCTCGCCGAACCAGGTGCGCGGCCGCACGCCCTGGGCCTTCAGCTCGGGCGGGCGGGTGTCGGTGGACTGCTGGAAGAGCGGGGGCCGCGACTCCCGCCACAGCTCCCGCCCGAACAGGAACGGCGCGTTGGCGCCGAGCGCGATCTGCACGGAGGCGATGGCCTGCGCCGCGTTCCACACGGCGGCGAAGCGGCCGGGCGTGACCTGGAGGTGCAGCTGCACCGACGTGCAGGCCGCCTCGGGCGCGATCGAGGAGGAGGTGCAGGTCAGCCGCTCGACGCCCTCGATGTCGAGCGCGAAGTCCTCGCCGCGCGCGGCGAGGATCTGGTCGTTGAGCAGGGTGTAGCGGTCCACGTCCGACAGGTTCGCGGAGACGAGGTCGTCGGCGGCGAGCGTCGGCAGAATGCCGATCATCACGATGCCGGCGTCGACCTCGTTGGCCTTGCGGTGCGCGTAGCCGAGCCCCGTGCGCAGTTCCTCGGCGAGCTGGTCGAGAACACGGCCGCCCAACGGGTGCGGGGCGATGTTCACTTCGAGATTGAACATCGCGAGTTCGGTCTGGAAATCCCGGCTCGCGATCCGCTTCAGAACTTCCGCATTCATCATTCTCGGCAGCCCGTCGGAACCCGCGAGATTCAGCTCGATCTCCAGCCCCATGAGATTCCTGGGCCGGTCGAAGCGCTTCTCGTCCAACAGCCGCCCGAGCCCCGCCAGACACTCCTTGAGCTTCTCGCGGTACCGGAGCCGGTCGGCCAGATCGACCGCGCCCGCAACGACCTTCTCCCCCATGGAAGCGTCCCTCCTCGCGTCGACAGCCCAACGTACCGGCCGCATGTCCCGGGGGATGATGCCCAGCGATGTGATCGACAACGCCCCCACGCGGGCCGCCGGGGCAGTAGGCTCTCCACGACCACTCTCCGGCACATTCCGCGGGCATGCGACCGATCGATGATGGGTCATCGGGTGATCCGGTGCCCCGGTGATAAACACCGACGGAAATGGGCCGACCGCTCACTCGCACAAAATCCGAGGTCACACGGATACGGCGGGAAGACGGCGGGAAACGGTGGCAGGAAAATCGGGAGAAAATCCGTGTTTCACCTCGGTGAGAGCGGCCGGATGACCTCTTGCGGGAACTCCGTGGCGTGCTAGAGGAAACCCTGTCCGAACACGCGTCGTATAAACTCCGCGGACGAGACAGAGACGCGGCGCCCGCGGCACCGGCCCCCGCCCGCTCTGCTCCGCCCACCCCTTGTGCACCGCGCAGCTGACAGCGCCGTCCGCTCGTCCTGCACCGCCCTCGAAGCACGTGCCTGTCGAATGAGAGGCGACCCATCATGCCCTTGCACGTCTCCCCGGCTCCCGCGCCGGCCCTGCGCACCGTCCTCGCGGCCCTCGGTTCCCCCACCGCCGTCCGCGAGGCACGCACCCCGTCCCTGCGCGCCGCCCAGGGTCCCGTACGCCCGGAACTCCCGCTGCCCGTCCACGTCCTGGACCATGTCACCGAGGCGACCGGGCCCTCGCGCACCCGGCTCACCGGCTGGCGCTTCCTGATCCGGTGCGGCGAGCGCGCGGTGGCCGCCGCGGACACCCGGCTCACCCCGGACGGCTGGGCGTTCTCGCACTTCTTCGAGGGCCCGTACGTCACGGCCACCGAGCGCGCCCTGCGTCAGGCCGAGGCCCTCGCCCCGCACCACCAGGCGCGGCTGCTGTCGGTGCCGGAGCTGTACATGCTGACCCTGTGGCTGCACGGCGACCCGGCCGCCGACGCCGCCACGGGGCATCCGGCGGCGGACGACATCCTGGTGCCGCTGGCGCCGGCGCCGCCGGGCATCGCCGCCCACCGGCCGCACCGCGTCGCGGAACTGCTCCCGGTCCTCACGCACCGGCTGACCCCGGCCGCGATCGTCGCCTGATCCTGCGGCGCGAGGCCGGCTGGGGGGGGGCGGGGCGGCCGCGCGCGCGGCCCCCCCACCCCGCCCGAGACAGAGGTGTTGTGGGGGTAGCCCCGCGCCCGGGGGAGGGCGCCGAGGCG
>NZ_JBHYTK010000109.1:13756-21685 GCF_042749255.1 Streptomyces sp. NPDC059524
TCACCGGACTAGCCCGGTCAGGCCACCCCGAACCATCCGAAGTGACAGTGCTGTTGGCCTGAACCGCCCGCACGGGTGATGCGTCCTCTTCCAGTGAGGACCGCTGCTACGAAATACCTGCGGATCGACGCCCGCGGGGCAACACTGGGTTCCGGACCGACTGAAAACGGGGGGCGGCCATGAACAAGCCTTCGAGCCGCAGCACCAACAGCACGGACAGCAACACCGTCATCGAGATCACTTCGCAGCGAAAGATCCCTTCCATGTGCCAGCACCAGCCACCGTGCCCGTCAGCAGACTCCGCGGACAGGGAAGCCGCACACCCTGTGGCCCACCACCCTGAGCAGGGCTGGAGCCTCCTCTGCAACGGGGTCCTCCTCTTCGAGGACACCGGCGAACTGCTGCCCAACGGCACCATCATCGCCCCCCACCGCCCGCTGAGCCCGGTGGTGAAGGCGGCCTAGCCTCGACAGGGGCGCGGGTACCGCGCGACCGGCCACGACGAAGCGGCCGGCCGCGCAGCACCCTCGGCGACTACGCCTCGTAGGCGTCCAGAGGCGGGCAGGAGCACACCAGGTTCCGGTCACCGAACGCCTGGTCGATCCGCCGGACCGGCGGCCAGTACTTGTCCGAAGCCACGACCCCGGCCGGGAAGACACCCTCTTCCCGGCTGTACGCGTGCTCCCACTCGCCACCGAGCATCCCGGCGGTGTGCGGAGCGTTCCGCAGCGGGTTGTCGTCGGCCGGCCACTCACCGGCGGCGACCTTCTCGATCTCCCCGCGGATGGCGATCATCGCGTCGCAGAACCGGTCCAGCTCGCCGAGGTCCTCGCTCTCGGTCGGCTCGATCATCAGGGTGCCGGCGACCGGGAACGACATGGTCGGCGCGTGGAACCCGTAGTCGATGAGCCGCTTGGCGATGTCGTCGACGCTGACGCCGGTCGACTTGCTCAGCGGGCGCAGGTCGATGATGCACTCGTGCGCGACGAGCCCGCCGGGACCGGTGTAGAGCACCGGGTAGTGCGGCTCGAGCCGCTTGGCGATGTAGTTGGCGGAGAGCACGGCGACCTGCGTCGCGCGCTTGAGGCCCTCGCCGCCCATGAGCCGCACGTACGCCCACGAGATCGGCAGGATGCCCGCGGAGCCCCACGGAGCGGCCGAGATCGGGCCGACGCCCGTCTCGGGACCGGCGGCCGGCTGCAGCGGGTGGTTGGGCAGGTACGGCGCGAGGTGCGCGCGCACACCGACCGGGCCGACGCCCGGGCCGCCGCCGCCGTGCGGGATGCAGAAGGTCTTGTGCAGGTTGAGGTGCGATACGTCGCCGCCGAAGTGACCCGGCTTGGCGAGACCCACCAGCGCGTTCAGGTTCGCGCCGTCGACGTAGACCTGGCCGCCGGCGTCGTGCACGGCCGCGCAGATGTCGGCGACGTGCTCCTCGAACACACCGTGCGTCGACGGGTACGTGATCATGAGCACGGCCAGCTCGTCGGCGTGCTGGGCGATCTTGGCGCGCAGGTCCTCGACGTCGACCTCGCCGTCGTCGGCGGTCTTGACGACGACGACCTTCATGCCGGCCATGACCGCGGAGGCGGCGTTCGTGCCGTGCGCGGAGGACGGGATGAGGCAGACGGTGCGCTGCTCGTCGCCGTTGGCCCGGTGGTAGCCGCGGACCGCGAGGAGACCGGCGAGCTCGCCCTGGGAGCCGGCGTTCGGCTGCAGGGAGACCTTGTCGTAGCCGGTGACCTCGGCGAGGCGCTCCTCCAGCTCACGGATGAGGGTGAGGTAGCCCTGCGCCTGCTCGGCCGGGACGAAGGGGTGCAGCTGGCCGAACTCGGGCCAGGTGACCGGCTCCATCTCCGTCGTCGCGTTGAGCTTCATCGTGCAGGAGCCCAGCGGGATCATTCCGCGGTCCAGCGCGTAGTCGCGGTCGGACAGCTTGCGCAGGTAGCGCAGCATCGCGGTCTCGGAGCGGTACTGGTGGAAGACCGGGTGGGCCAGGTAGTCGTCCGAGCGCAGCAGACCGGCCGGCAGCGTGTCCGCCGTCGCGGCGTCCAGCGCCTCGATGTCGGCGTCCACGCCGAACGCGGCCCACACGACGCCCAGCTGGGCCCGCGTCGTCGTCTCGTCGCAGGCGAGGGAGACGTGGTCGGCGTCGACCAGGTGCAGGTTGACCCCGGCCTCACGGGCGGCGGTCACGATGTCGCCGGCCTTGCCAGGGACGCGCGCGGTCAGGGTGTCGAAGTACGCGCCGTGCACGAGCTCGACGCCGCCCGCGGTGAGACCGGCGGCGAGCAGGGTCGCGTACCGGTGCGTGCGCCGCGCGATCGTCTTCAGGCCCTCGGGGCCGTGGTAGACGGCGTACATGCCGGCCATGACGGCGAGCAGCACCTGGGCGGTACAGATGTTGCTGGTGGCCTTCTCGCGGCGGATGTGCTGCTCGCGGGTCTGCAGGGCCAGGCGGTACGCCTTGTTGCCGTCGGCGTCGACGGAGACGCCGACGAGGCGGCCCGGCAGGGAGCGGGCGTGCTTGTCCTGGACGGCCATGTAGCCGGCGTGCGGGCCGCCGAAGCCCATCGGGACGCCGAAGCGCTGGCTGGTGCCGACGGCGATGTCCGCGCCGAGCTCGCCGGGCGAGGTCAGCAGGGTCAGGGCGAGCAGGTCGGCGGCGACGGTGACGATCGCGCCGATCTCGTGGGCCTGGTCGATGACCGGCTTGATGTCGCGCACGGCACCGGAGGCACCCGGGTACTGCAGGAGCACGCCGACGACACCGCGCTCGGCGATCTCGGCGGGGATGCCGTCGCTCAGGTCGGCGACGACGACCTCGACGCCCGTCGGCTCGGCGCGGGTCTCGATCACGGCGACCGTCTGCGGCAGCGTGTCGGCATCGACGAGGAACACGCCGTTCTTGACCTTGCCGATGCGCCGCGACAGGGCCATGGCCTCGGCGGCCGCGGTGCCCTCGTCGAGCAGCGAGGCGCCGGAGGTGGGCAGGCCGGTCAGCTCGGCGACCATGGTCTGGAAGTTGAGGAGCGCCTCGAGGCGGCCCTGCGAGATCTCCGGCTGGTACGGCGTGTAGGCCGTGTACCAGGACGGGTTCTCCATCACGTTGCGCAGGATGACCGGCGGGGTGAAGGTGCCGTAGTAGCCGAGGCCGATCATCGAGCCGAGGACCTGGTTGCGGTCCGCGAGGGAGCGGAGCTCGTCGAGCACCTCGGCCTCGGTGCGGGCGCCCGGCAGGTCCAGCGCCTCGGCGCTCTTGATGACGTCCGGCACCGCGGCGGCCGTCAGCTCGTCGAGCGAGCCGTAGCCGACCTGCGCCAGCATCTTGGCCTGGGCGGCGTCATCGGGGCCGATGTGGCGCTGCTCGAAGGGGATCCCCTGCTCCAGCTGGGAGAGCGGGATACGGTTGGCGGTCATTGCGGAGGCCTCCTGGTCGATGCGACCTGCGAGGGGCACCACGGCGCGGGTACCCGGTCGGCCTCCCCCTCTGTCATCTCGACCTGAGAGCTTCACCGGCCCGTCCGGGCGATCTCTCGATCGCGGACATGCCGGCTTTCACCGTCGGTGAGAGCGGACAAAGTGCACCCCGCCCTGCTTTCCAGAGTGACCTCACCCGTGCGGTACGTGAGCCTGAGAGATTCCGGGGAGGATTTGCTCCTTCGGCGCCTCCGACGGGGTCGGAGGACTCTCCCGCGCGGGGTCAGCAGCCGCTTGCCAGCCTACCAGCGCGGACCTGGCCGGATCCCTCGAGTGGCCGTCATCACCAATGTGCTCTTTCGTAGGGGGTATCAACGAGTTGCGACCAGCTGGAGGGACCGTGCAGACCGATGTCGATCCGCGCAACCTGATCGGCCGCAAGGCGTTCGACCGCCACGGAAGCAAGATCGGAACCATCGACGAGGTCTACCTCGACGACGCGACCGGCGTTCCGGAATGGGCGGCGATACGTACGGGGCTCTTCAGCCGCGACGCCTTCGTCCCCCTGGAGCCCAGCGAGCTGGTGGAGGGCACGCTGCGCGTCCCCTTCGAACGCTCCCTGATCAAGGACGCCCCCGACTTCGGCGTGGGCCGCCACCTCTCCCCCGAGCAGGAACTGCAGCTCTACCACCACTACGGCCTCGACATCATGGCCCCGCAGCCCCCGGACATGGACTTCGGCCGCCTCGCGGGCCCCGACGAGGACCCCGCCTAGCGCCGCGGGACGTACGGGAAGCCGGACGGGCCGCCGCCTACCCCGGCTCCGCCGAAGCCTCCTTCAACGGCTCCACCAACGGCAGCGGCTCCCCCACCTCCAGGTCCGGATCGTCGACGAGGAACGTCCGCACCCGCCCGGGAACCCGGGAGTACGGCGTCTCGAACCGCACCGTGACCCGCCCGAGCCCGCTCCCCTGCACCCACCCGGGCCCGAACTCCGCATGCCGCACGTCGTGCCCCGGCAGCCACCGCCGGGGCGCGGGTTCGACCGGATCCGCCGCCTCGCCCCCGGCCACCTCCTGAGCATCACCGGCGGCACCGCCCACTGGACCACCGCCGGCCTCCGAGCCGCCGGAAACCCCTCCGGCCTCCCCGGCCCCGGCGACCTCGGCAGCCCCCGCCGCACCCTCGGCCTCCGCCTCCGCTTCGGCCTCCTCCGCCGCGTGCGCCGCCTGCGCGAACAGATCCTCCTGCGTGTAATCGGCGAGCCCGCTGACCCCGACCCCGAGCAGCCGCACGCCCCCGGTCGTGTCCACGGCCTCCAGGAGCCGCGCCGCGGCCTCCCGCACCACGGCCGGATCGTCCGTGGGCCCGCGCAGGGTCTCCGACCGGGTCAGCGTCGAGAAGTCGTAGCGCCGCACCTTGAGGACCACGGTCCGGCCCGAACGCCCGGCCCCCCGCAGCCGCTCCACACACCGCTCCGCGAGCCTCCGCACCTCCATGCGCACCCGCACCCGGTCGTGGATGTCCACGTCGTACGTGTCCTCGACCGACACGGACTTGGAGTCGCGCTCGGCGACGCCCGGCCGGTCGTCGTGGGCCAGCGCCATCGCGTAGAGATGCGCCCCGTGCGACTTCCCGAGCAGCCGCACCAGCTCGTCCTCCCCCGCCTCGGCGATCTCCGCGACGGTGAGGATGCCGGCCCGTCTCAAATGGTCCCCGGTCGCGGGGCCGACGCCAGGCAGGATGCGGACCGACCGCGGACCGAGCAGCGCGCGCTCGGTGCCCGGCGGGATCAGCACCAGCCCGTTCGGCTTCGCCTCCTCCGATGCGATCTTGGCGAGCATCTTCGACGCCGCGAGACCCACCGAACCGGTCAGCCCGGTCACCCGTCTGATGTCCGCGCGCAGCCGCACCCCCACCGCCTCGGCGGAAGCGGCGTCCCAGGCCACCTCACCGGCCTCCAGATCGACGAACGCCTCGTCGAGGCTCAGGGGTTCCACCAAGGGCGACAGGGCCCGCAGGAGGGCCATCACCTGCTCGCTGATCTCCCGGTACAGGTGGAAGCGCGGCACCAGGAAGGCCGCGTTCGGCGCGAGCCGCCGCGCCTGCCCCGTCGGCATCGCGGAATGGACCCCGAACCGGCGCGCTTCGTAGGAGGCGGTCGCGACCACGCCGCGCGGCCCGACGCCGCCCACGACCACCGCTTTCCCGCGCAGGCTCGGCTTGGCCGCCTGCTCCGCCGAGGCGTAGAAGGCGTCCATGTCGAGATGCAGGATCGTCGGCGCGGTTCTCACATCTCCGATGCTGCCCTACGCCACTGACAACGGGCCCCTGCGGCTCACACGGCCCGGTTGCGCCGCCTCGCGAGTTCGTCGGACGGGTTGTGCGCCAGCAGCGTCTCGCCGGTGTCCACCCGCTCCCCGTGCAGCTGGGACAGGGCACTCTCGACGTCCCGCCACACGACACCGACGGCGATGCCGAAGATGCCCTGGCCGCCCTGGAGCAGATCGTGCACCTCGGCCGGCGAGGTGCACTCGTACACCGTGGCGCCGTCGCTCATCAGCGTCATGCGCTCGAGGTCACGGAACCCCTGCTCGCGCAGGTGCTGCACCGCGGTCCGGATGTTCTGCAGCGAGACACCGGTGTCCAGGAAACGCTTGACGACCTTGAGGACGACGACGTCCCGGAAGCTGTAGAGCCGCTGGGTGCCCGACCCGTACGCGGGCCGCACGCTGGGCTCGACGAGACCGGTCCTGGCCCAGTAGTCCAGTTGGCGGTACGTGATGCCGGCCGCCGCACACGCGGTCGGCCCCCGGTATCCGACCTGCTCGGCGCCCTCGTCGCCGCTCGCCCCCGCCACCGCAGAAACCGCCTGCGGGCGCTGCGGAGTGTGATCGGCCGCGCTGCCGTGAAACAGGTACGGACCGCCCGTCGCCGTACCGTCGCCGCTGCTTCTCACGCCGACCTCCTCATTGACCTGCCTTGTCGACGGTAGGCAGTCACAGGGGGTGCGTCAACGAACGCCACACTCGCCACGCCGAGTGATAATCACCCTAAGAGTGGTTTCCCGTGACCCACCGCGGGGAAAGGCTAGCCGAATGTGCCGAGGCGACCGGCGCGATGCGTTCCGCGTCCGGCCGGATCCGGCCGTCTACTGGCTGTTGGTCCCGAAGTCCTCGGGCGAGATCTGGTCGAGGAACTCGCGGAACTTCTCGACCTCGTCCTCCTGCTCGTCCGGGATCGCGATCCCCGCGTCGTCCAGGACCCCGTCGCTGCCGAAGATCGGCGTCCCGGTGCGCAGGGCGAGGGCTATGGCGTCGGAAGGACGGGCGCTGACCTCGACTCCGCTGGCGAAGACCAGCTCCGCGTAGAAGACACCCTCCCGCAGGTCCGTGATGCGCACTTCCGTGAGCTCCTGACCGACCGCCTCCAGCACGTCCTTGAACAGGTCGTGCGTCAGCGGACGCGGTGGGGCCATGCCCTGCTGGGCGAAGGCGATCGCGGTCGCCTCCCCCGGTCCGATCCAGATGGGGAGGTACCGGTCGCCTCCCACTTCACGCAGGAGCACGATCGGCTGGTTGGAGGGCATTTCGACCCGGACACCTACGACGTCGAGCTCGTTCACACAGCAACCCTAGGACGTGCCCGGCAGGTTTGGGTAGTCGGGCATCCGCCGCATGCCGGGCGCACGGCCGAGGACCGCCCCTGCGATCAGGGAAGACGCACGCCCAGAGCAGTCTGGACGAGTGTGGCGTGGAGCTTCACCGTCAGCCCTGCCAGCTCCTTGGCACGGGCCTGCGCCAGCGCCCGGGTCTGCGGATTGCGGTGCACCTTGAGCGGGGCGACGACCGAGTCGACCAGACCGGCCTCCCGGTCCGCGGCCGCCCGCATCAGGCGCAGGTGGCGGGGTTCGATGCCGAAGCGGCCAAGCTCGCCCACGAGCTCGGCGACCACGACGGCACCGGCGTCGTAGCCGCCGTCGGGCAGCTGGGCGATGAGCCCGTAGGACTCCCACTCCTCGAGCTCGGCCGCGTCGATCCCGGCGGCCGCGAGCAGCTCCTGACGGCCGATGCGGGCCGCGGTGGGCCCGTCCTCACCGGCGTCCGCCGGATCGCCGGGCCGGCCGGGGGCCGGGACGGGCAGCGCCTCGCCCCTCTCCAGGCCGTCGAGCTGCTCCTTGATGACCTTCAGCGGCAGGTAGTGGTCCCGCTGCATCCGCAGCACGTGGGCGAGCCGCTCGACGTCGTCCGGACTGAACTTGCGGTACCCGGACGGCGTCCGCTGCGGCTCGATGAGGCCCTCGGACTCCAAGAACCTGATCTTGGAGATCGTGACCTCGGGGAATTCCTCGCGCAGCGTGTTCAGGACGGTGCCGATGCTCATCAGCCGGCTGTCCACGGTGGCGGGGGGGGGGGGGGGGGGGGGCCCCCCCGGGGGGGGGGGGGGGGGGGCGGGGGTCTAGTGGGGGGGGGAGGGGTTTGTGGGGCTCGGGGAGGGGAGAGCTAGAGG
>NZ_JBHYTK010000109.1:21695-28590 GCF_042749255.1 Streptomyces sp. NPDC059524
CCCCGCGCGGGGGGGATGTGGGTAGTGTTCTCCAGCCCCCGCCGCCCCCCCCGCGCGCGCACACTCACCTTCGTCGCAATCGCCCTCTGCCTCTACCCCCCCCCGGGCCCGCCCCGCCCCCCCCCGGCGCGCGCGGGGGGGGGCCCCGCCGGGGGCCCCGCCCCTCGGTGTGTGAAGCATGGACCTTCCTGAAGGTTCGCTGACGGGTCAGATACCTCGCTGGCTCGCGTAGAAGACCAGCCGGTACTTGCCGATCTGCACCTCGTCGCCGTTGTGCAGCGTCACGGAGTCGATGCGCTCACGGTTCACGTACGTCCCGTTCAGGCTGCCCACGTCGGCGACGCTGAACGTGCCGTCCTGCTGGCGACGGAACTCCACGTGACGGCGCGACACGGTCACGTCGTCGAGGAAGATGTCGCTCTGCGGGTGACGGCCCGCCGTGGTCAGTTCGCCGTCCAGGAGGAAGCGGCTGCCCGAGTTCGGACCGCGCCGCACCACCAGGAGCGCCGAGCCCATCGGCAGCGCGTCGACCGCGGCCTGCGCCTCGGGCGACAGGGCGGGCAGCTGCGTCTGGCCGGTGGCCTCCGGGTCGTACGACTCGAGCCCCGAGATGGAGATCGTGGACGTCGTCTCGGACGGGCCCTCCGGCACGGCACCGCCCCGCAGCGGCGCACCGCAGTTGGAGCAGAACCGGCTGTTCTCGCCGTTCCTGTTCCCGCACCTCGTACACACCAGGGCCGACATGGACGGATCCTCCTGCCGCGGCTGCCCCGCGGGGGCTTGGGACGCGTACGGGGCGGAACCGAACCCTCCACCCGTACCTGAGGTTGACGGTTCCCCGAAACCTATGCGGCCGGAACCGGCAGGGTCAACAGACGACGCGCCCTGTCCGCCCGAATTGTCTCCGCCGACCTCGTCCCGGAACAGGGGGCGCTCGCCCACCTGGGTCTCCGGCACGTCACCTTGGCGCGGCGCGCGGTGACGTGCGTCCTCACGTGCGCTCTTGCCGAACAACTTCGCAAACAACTTCACGGGCGATTCCCCTTGACCGAAACAGACCCGCCCGTGGGGCAGGACGAACCCTGACTGCACACATCGGCGTACATCTCCGACACGGACATCCTCACAACGTCCGTATCCGCAAAACAGTTTCCACCACGCACCCCGCCCGGGATGCGCCGACCCCCCGCAACCTCATGCCCTCGCACGGCGTCCACCATGCACCTCCGCCTCACTGCGAGGACGACCGAGCGTAGTCAGGCCGCTGCGCTGCCCGCAAGGCGTCCACGACGATCTTCTCCGAACGGCTCACAGCCACTGTGGCCTGCTCCTTCTCCAACGTCTGCACCACACCTCCGGGGATGTTGAGGGCCGGTTCCAGGTCCTGCGGTTTGCCGATGACCTTGAAAACGTACGGCTGGGCGATCTTGTGCCCGTCGACGCTCACGCCCTTCCCTCCGGTTCCGTCCGTCAGGTAGGTGTTCGCCACGACACGGACGTCGTTGACCTGGATCGCCTCGGCGCCCGCCGCCCGCAGTTCCTGGATCGCGTCGAGCAGCATGTCGGCCTCGACGGCCCCCTTCGTGTCCGTGACGGTCATGGTGATCCCGGGGCCCTGCGCGGCCACGGTGCCCGCCAGAATGCCGAGTTGACGTTCCTTCTCGACGGTCTGCTTGCGGGCCTCCTCGGCCTGGTCCGAGCTGTTCTCCAACTCGGCCCGCTGGTCCTCGAGACCTTGCTTCTCATCCTCCAGACGCTGAGTCCGGTCGTCGAGTTCATCGAGGATGCGTACGAGATCTTCCTGACGTGCTCCGCGCAGGGCGCTGTTGTCGCTGTTCGAACGCACCTGGATGGCCAGACCGAGGCCCAGCACGAACAGCAGCACGGCGACCGTCAGTTGGGCGCGCGACACGCGCGGTGGCCACAGGCTCTTCACCAGCCGCCGGCGCCCGGTCAGCGGCGCGGGACCCTCGGGCTCGGCCTGTGTCGCGCCCTCGCCCGGCTCCACCTCCGCCGGCAGCTCCTTGCGCAGCGGGTTCGCCTGCGCCCGCTCCTGCGCCTCGCCGCCGTCGTTTTCTGCTGCGTCGTCTGCTGCGTCGCTCATCGGCCTCACGCCCGGAAGACGTGCCGCCGGATCGCGGCAGCGTTGGAGAAGATGCGGATGCCGAGCACGACGACGACGCCGGTCGACAGCTGCGCGCCGACACCCAGCTTGTCGCCGAGGAAGACGATCAGCGCGGCCACCACGACGTTCGACAGGAAGGAGACGACGAAGACCTTGTCGTCGAAGATCCCGTCCAGCATGGCGCGCAGTCCGCCGAACACCGCGTCGAGCGCGGCCACCACGGCGATGGGAAGGTAAGGCTCGACGACCGCCGGAACCTCGGGCCGGACGAACAGCCCGACCACGACTCCCACGACGAGGCCCAGTACGGCGATCACGATGTGCCCTTCTGCTCTGCTCTCGGCTGTGCTGTACGAACGATCACGCTGGGGGCGGCGGGGAGTCTGAGGTCGTCCTGCGCCGAAATGCTGGTCCTGATCCCGAAGTTCTCCTTCAGGGCGTGCAGGTACAGCCCGTCGGGGCTGTCCTGGAACCGTGTGCTCAGCCGCTGCCCGTCCCCCACCGCGAGCACCGTGTACGGCGGCACCAGCGGCTTGTTGTCGACCAGTATCGCGTCACCCGCGGCCCTGATCGCGGACAGCGCGGTGAGGCGCTGCCCGTTGATGCTGACGGCCTCGGCGCCGGACTGCCACAGGCCGTTGATCACGCGCTGCAGGTCCCGGTCGCGCACCCGGCCCGTGTCGGCGAACCCGGCGCTCTCGCGCGGCCCGCTCCCGCCCTCCGTCTGCGCGGACTTGGCGTCGTCGACGACGAGCCTGACCCCCGGCCCGTGCACGGCGAGGGCACCGGACAGGACGCCCATCAGCTCGCCCTTGTCACCGCCGTGCTTCTTCAGGGCCTCGCGCTGCATGTCGCCCACGTGCGTGCGCAGCGAGTCGACCTCGCCCTCGAGGGTGTCGGCGGACTCGGTCTCCTGGTTGATCCGGTCGATGAGCTCCTCGCGCTCCTTGGCCACGACCGGCGCGGCCACCCGCGCCTGTGCGGCGCCGACCGTCACGACCAGCGCGGCGAGGACGAGCCCGGCCGCGAGCCCCAGCTTGGCCCGCAGCGTCTTCGGCATGCCGCTCTGTCCCTCGGCCCGCTTACGAGCCGCGGCCTCCGCGTACCCGTCGTCCAGGCTGTGGTCCATCACGTTGTTCAGCAGCGACATGGACGCGTCGGGGCGTGCGGGGCGCTGAGGTGTGCGCCGAACGGGGGGCGGCTGCGGCATGCCGCACATCGTCGCACGTCGCGGCCACTACCTCCGAATGGCCCCACCGACCGTCGTCGGGCACCCGGTCCGGGGCGCCCGACGACGGCCGGGCGGGTGTCAGCTCCCGGCGCTGTCGACGACCGCCGACCACTCGTCGAGCAACTGCTGGGCGGAGGCGTCGTCGGGCCCCTCGGCCCACAGATGGGTGACGGCCTCGGCCCGGTCGGGCAGCACCATGACCCAGCGCCCGTCGGCCTCGACGACCCGCACACCGTCCGTCGTGTCCACGGACCGGTCGCCGGCCGCCTCCACGACCCGGCGCATGACGAGCCCCTTCACGGCCCACGGCGTCGCCAGGTCCCGCTTGAGCACGTGCGCCCGCGGGATCCGGGCGTCGATCTGGCTCAGCGTGAGCTGCGTACGGGCCACCAGTCCGATGAGCCGTACGAACGCCGCGGCCCCGTCGAAGACACTGCTGAACTCGGGCACGATGAACCCGCCGCGCCCGTCACCACCGAAGATCGTGCCGTCCTCACGGCCGACCCGGGTCAGATCGTCGGGGGACGTCGTCGTCCACTCGACCTGGGTGCCGTGGTACGCCGCGACCTGCTCGGCGATCCGCGTGGTCGTCACCGGGAGCGCGACCCGCCCGCTGCGCCGCTCGGCGGCCACCAGGTCGAGCATCACGAGCAGGGCCCGGTCGTCCTCGACGATCCGTCCCTTCTCGTCGACGAGCGACAGCCGCTCGCCCACGGGGTCGAACCGCACTCCGAACGCGGCCCGCGCCGACGCCACGATCTCCCCGAGCCGCACGAGCCCCGAGCGCCGGGTGTCGGCCGACTCGGTGGGCCGCGACTCGTCGAGCCCCGGGTTGATGGTCAGCGAGTCGACACCGAGCCGCCCCAGGAGACTCGGCAGCACCAGCCCCGCACTGCCGTTGGAGGCGTCCACGACGACCTTGAGCCCCGCGTCCGCGATCCCCGTGGTGTCGAGGTTCCGCAGCAGCGACCCGGTGTACGAGTCGAACACACTGGACGGGAAGTGCAGATCCCCGATCTCCCCGGGGAAGGCACGCCGGTACTCCTGCCGCGCGTACACGCGGTCGAGCTTTCGCTGACTGGCCTGGGACAGATCGGCGCCCCGCTCGTCGAAGAACATGATGTCGACGGAGTCCGGGACGCCGGGAGTCGTACGGATCATGATGCCGCCGGCGCTCCCCCGCGCCGTCTGCTGGCGCGCCACCGGCAGCGGCACGTTCTCCAGGTCCCGTACGTCGATGGCGCTGGTCTGCAGCGCCGAGATCACGGCTCTCTTGAGCGCCCGGGCACCACGTGAGTGGTCGCGGGCGGTCGTGACGGTGGAACCCTTCTTCAGCGTCGTGGCGTACGCCCCCGCGAGCCTGACGGCGAGCTCGGGGGTGATCTCCACGTTCAGGATCCCCGAGACGCCCCTGGCCCCGAACAGATGGGCCTGGCCGCGGGACTCCCAGATGACCGAGGTGTTGACGAAGGCACCGGCCTCGATCGTCTTGAACGGGTAGACGCGTACGTTGCCCTGGACGATCGATTCCTCGCCGACCAGGCACTCGTCGCCGATGACGGCGCCGTCCTCGATGCGGGCGGCCCGCATGATGTCGGTGTTCTTGCCGACGACGCAGCCGCGCAGATTGCTCTGCTCGCCGATGTAGACGTTGTCGTGGAGGACGGCCTTGTGCAGGAAGGCGCCGCTCTTCACGACGACGTTCGACCCGACGACGGTGTGTTCGCGGATCTCGACGCCGGCCTCGACCTTGGCGTAGTCACCGATGAACAGCGGCCCGCGCAGAACGGCGTCGGGATGCACCTCGGCCCCTTCGGCGACCCAGACGCCCGGCGAGATCTCGAATCCGTCGAGCTCGACGTCGACCTTCCCCTCGAGCACGTCGGCCTGGGCCTTCACATAGCTCTCATGGGTGCCGACGTCCTCCCAGTAGCCCTCGGCGACATAGCCGTAGATGGGCTTGCCTTCCTTCATGAGCTGCGGGAAGACGTCGCCGGACCAGTCCACGGGAACATCGGCCTGGACGTAGTCGAAGACCTCGGGCTCCATGACATAGATGCCCGTGTTCACGGTGTCCGAGAAGACCTGCCCCCAGGTCGGCTTCTCGAGAAAGCGCTCGACCTTGCCCTCTTCGTCGACAATGGTGATGCCGAATTCCAGCGGATTGGGCACGCGGGTCAGGCAGACGGTGACGAGCGCACCTTTTTCCTTGTGGAATTCGATGAGCTCGGTGAGGTCGAAGTCGGTCAGCGCATCGCCGGAGATCACGACGAAAGCGTCGTCCTTCAGCGCTTCCTCGGCATTCTTCACACTGCCGGCAGTGCCGAGCGGCTTCTCCTCGTTGGCATACGTGAGCTCCATCCCGAGGTCTTCGCCGTCCCCGAAATAGTTCCGGACCATTGAGGCCAGGAACTGCACGGTGACGACGGTTTCGGTGAGCCCATGCCGTTTGAGCAGCCTGAGCACGTGCTCCATGATCGGCCTGTTCGCCACAGGCAGGAGCGGTTTGGGCATGCTCGAGGTCATCGGGCGGAGGCGTGTGCCTTCGCCTCCGGCCATCACGACGGCCTTCATGTCGGAAGCGTCCTCCTTGAAGAGACGACGGTCTAGCCGACTTCGCCCGCTGTAAATGGCCCGCGGATCTGGTGGCGCGGGCCATCCGGCCTCAGCCAACGCTCAACGACGAGCTCAATCGGCCATGGAGTCCGCCCTGACAAGTCGGCGGACCTGAACCATGTAGAGGATCCCTGCCCACCAGTACAGCGTTGTACCCCATCCGGCGAACGCCCATCCGAAAATAGCAGCGAGTTCATGGATCCAGCCACTTCCGTCGCTCAGAAGCAGCAACGGGAAGGCGTACATGAGGTTGAACGTGGCCGCCTTGCCCAGGAAGTTCACCTGCGGCGGAGGATAGCCGTGACGGCGGAGGATCCCCACCATCACCAGCAGAACCAGTTCACGTGCCAAAAGTACGGCGGTCAACCACAGCGGAAGAATCTCGCGCCAGGTCAGTCCGACGAGAGTGGACAGAATGTAGAGCCGGTCCGCGGCGGGGTCGAGGAGCCGGCCGAGACTGCTGATCTGATTCCAGCGCCGGGCGAGCTTGCCGTCGAGATAGTCGCTGACACCGCTCAGCGCGAGCACCAGCAGCGCCCAGCCGTCGCTCTTGGGGCCGCCGAACTCCGGCCTGAGGATCAGCCACAGGAAGAGGGGTACGCCGACGAGACGCGCCATGCTGAGGATGTTCGGGATGGTGAGGACCCGGTCCGTCTGGACACGGGTCTCCTGGACCTCCACCCGGGGGCCTCCTGTGGGAAACGAGCCAACGATGCCCCCTGACCTTACCCTTGGCCCTGGCCGGCCTCGCCGCCGGGTCACCCCCAAACGCAAAAAAGCCTCTGGCCCCGAGCAGAATGCTCAGGACCAGAGGCTTTATCAAAAGGAGTTCGGCGGCGTCCTACTCTCCCACAGGGTCCCCCCTGCAGTACCATCGGCGCTGTGAGGCTTAGCTTCCGGGTTCGGAATGTAACCGGGCGTTT
>NZ_JBHYTK010000110.1:0-10934 GCF_042749255.1 Streptomyces sp. NPDC059524
GTGTCGCGGCGGGCGCCCTCGGCGGGGAAACTCTGCGGGTCAGCCCTGCTTCTGCTGCTTGCGGGACTTGTCGCCGATCATCACCAGACCGGCGATGACCAGGAACAGGACGATCGGGGCGGCCACGTAGAGGCCGAGCGTCTCGATCACGCTCAGTCCCTGACCCGGGTCGTCGCCGTCGTCACGCTGGAGCGCGAACACGGGGGACGACATGAGCAGCATCATCAGCGTCGTACCGGAGGCCAGGGCGCCGGCGCGCAGGGCGTTCTTCTTGTCCACGGTGCCAACGTAGCGAACGCGCGAACGGGTCGCGCGTCCGGGGGGCCTATAAGTGGCCGTGCCCGTGGAATTCGGCGAGGAGGGCGTGGGCGCGCGGGGAGGTGGTCAGGGCCTCCAGGGTGACGGGGGTGCCGTCCGGGCCGGCCACCGGGAGGCGCCAGTTCGGGTACTGGTCCCAGGTCCCGGGGACGTTCTGCGGGCGCCGGTCGCCGACCAGGTCGGGGAGCCAGATGCCGACGAGCCGGGCCGGGGTGCGGGCCAGGAAGCGGTGCACGGCCCGCACGGCCTCCTCCTCGCCCGACTCCGCGCCGCCGGGCAGCAGTCCGAGCCGGGCGAACAGGGCGAGCCACTCGGCCGTCTCGGCCGCGGCGCGCGCGGGGCTCTCGCCGATCAGGCCGAGCCGCTCACGCAGCCGCACGTCGTCGCCGGACAGGCGGGCCGCGGTGGACGGCAGGTCATGGGTGGTGGCGGTGGCCATGCAGTCGGCGCGCCAGTCCTCCGCGGGCACGGGCCGCCCGTCCCCCTCCCAGTCCCGCTCGAACCAGAGGACGTTGGTGCCGAGCACCCCGCGCTCGCGCAGCGTCTCGCGCACGCCCGGCTCCACGGTGCCGAGGTCCTCGCCGATGACGTACGTGCCCGAGCGCGTCGCCTCCAGGACCAGTACGGCGAGCATGGCCTCGGCGTCGTAGCGCACGTACGTGCCCTCGGTCGGAGGCCGGCCCTCGGGGATCCACCAGAGCCGGAACAGGCCCATGACGTGGTCGATGCGCAGGGCGCCCGCGTGCCGCATCAGGGCGCGCAGCAGGGCGCGGAAGGGGGCGTAGCCGGTGGCGGCGAGGCGGTCGGGGCGCCACGGGGGCAGGCCCCAGTCCTGACCGGCCGCGTTGAAGGCGTCGGGGGGCGCGCCGACGCTCATGCCCCGCGCGAAGACGTCCGCCTGGGCCCAGGCGTCGGAGCCGCCCGGGTGCACGCCGACGGCCAGGTCGTGCACGAGCCCGACGCGCATGCCGGCCTCGCGGGCGGCGCGCTGCGCGGCGGCGAGCTGGGTGTCGGTGAGCCAGGCGAGGCGGCTGTGGAAGTCGACGCGGTCGAGCAGGGCGCGGCGGGCCTCGGCCGTCTCGGGCGAGCGGGGGTCCTGGAGCGGGGCGGGCCAGGTGCGGCGGTCGGGGCCGTGGCGCTCCGCGAGGGCGAGGTAGGTGGCGTGGTCCTCCAGGGCGGTGCCGTGCTCGGCGAGGTAGTCGCAGTAGGCGGCGCGGCGGCCCGGCGACAGCGGCACGCCGTGAATCTCTTCGAGGACCCGCTTCTTCAGCGCCCAGACGGCGTCCCGGTCGATGGGCTCCCCGTCGGCGACCACGGCGTGCCGCAGCCGCGCGGCCTCCTTCCGGTCTCCGGCGCGCTCCCCCGCGTACGCGTACTCGGGGATCTCCTCGACGCGCAGGTGCACGGGGTCGGGGAAGCGGCGGGAGGTGGGGCTGTACGGGGAGGGGTCGCCGGGGCCGCCCGCGTGCAGGGGGTTGACCTGAAGGAACCCGACGCCGTGGGTGCGCCCCGCCCAGGCCGCGAGGTCGGCCAGGTCACCGAGGTCCCCCATGCCCCAGGAGCGGGCGGAGAGCAGGGAGTAGAGCTGCACGAGCAGCCCGTGGGTGCGCCCGGGCGGCCGCGGGGCGCGGGGCGGGGCGGCGATCAGGTGGACGTCGGCGGTGCGTCCGTCGGGGGCGCGGACGTGCAGCGTGTGCACCCCGGGCGGCGGCTGACCGGCACCTCCGGCGCCTCCCGTGCCCGCCGAGCGTCCCGCGTCTCCCGTGCCCGCCGCACCTTCCGCATCTCCCGCCTCGCCCGCCTCGCCCGCCTCGCCCGCCTCGCCCGCCTCGCCCGCCTCGCCCGCCTCGCCCGCCTCGCCCGCCTCGCCCGCCTCGCCCGCCTCCAGCGTCAGGGACCAGCTCGACCCTTCGGGGAGCCGGTGCCGCCAGGGCGGGGGCGTGCCGTCCAGCCACCACACGACCGTCGGCGGGAGCAGGGGCTCCGGGGCGGACGGGGGCGGGGCCGAGGCGTCCACGTCCAGGGCGGCCAGCGCCGCCGCCACCGTCGCGTCGGGCGTGCGGATCGTGCGGCCCGGGGCGGGGGCGTAGGAGGTGGCCACGCCGTGACGGTCGGCGAGGCGGGTCAGGTTCACCCCGCGGCCAGGCCGCTGGGGGTCGGCTCGGAGGTGAGCGGGGCCAGGTCGGCCAGCGGCGGCTCGGAGGTCAGCGGCGCGTAGTCCGCGAAGGGCGGCTCGCTCGTGAGCGGCGCCTCGGAGGAGCAGGTGGTGGTGTCGGCGCCGGGCATCGTGTCGGGCATCGAGGGGTGCGCCTGTTTGGACAGGGCCGAGAGCAGAAGGTGTGCCGATGCGGCCACGGGGGCCTCCTTCATCGTCATCGTCGTGGGTCCGTCCTGGACCTCCGTGAGTTCCGAGCCCTACCCAGCGTTCGCGATCGCAGACCTTTCCGGGGGCCCGACGTGTCACTGGTCACATTGTCCACGACGAAAGGATCGCGGCCACAGGCCCGGCGAAACCGGAAGTCCTGCGGCCGCCCCACCCCGCCCGACAGGGCAATTGCGGCACAACGGCCACGGGCGTTGACACTCCGGCCCGGACAGTGGTGGGCTCGGTAGTCACCCTGGGACGCTCCTGTCCCACCGACCGTCACCACCGGTCGTCCACCGACCGGCGTCCGCCGACCCACGAGGGAGTAAGCCGTGCAGCTCCGGCGCAGGAGGAGGGCGGCCGCCGTCGCGGTCGCCGTCATCGCGGGGACGCTCGGCGCGACGGGCACGGCGGTGGCCGCTCCCCCGTCCCCGCACACCTCCGCGGGCAAGCCGGAGGCCGAGTCGGACGCGGGCCTGCCGGCCGTGTGGCCGCGTCCGCAGTCGATCCGGGAGGCGGACGGCGCGGGCGACCCCGTCACGGTCCCGGACGGCGTGACGCTCGTGGTGCCGCCGGGCTCGGACCCGTACGCGGTCGACCTCCTCGTGAAGACGCTGCGCGGCGCCGGCGCGCGGGACGTGCGGCAGGTCCCCTCGGCCTCCGACGTGCCGGACGGCGCCGGGCTCGTCGTGCACACGGGCGCGGCCGAGCCGCGCGACCGCACACGGGTGCCCGCCGCCCGCGACCCGCGCACGGGTTCGCTGGAGGCGACGCTGCGCGCGCTCGGCGCCACGGCCCGCGGCGACCTGCCCTCGGGCGGCTACCGGCTCGCGGCCGGGCGCGTCCAGGGCCGGCCGGTGATCGCGATGGAGGGCGTGGGGGCCGACGGCCTGTTCCACGCCGCGCAGACGTTCCGGCAGCTGGTCGACGGGCGCGAGGTCGCCGGGGTCGTCGTGCGGGACTGGCCGGGCACGGCCGTGCGCGGTCTCACCGAGGGCTTCTACGGCACGCCGTGGACGACCGAGCAGCGCCTGGCACAGCTCGACTTCATGGGCCGCACCAAGCAGAACCGCTACCTGTACGCGCCGGGCGACGACCTGTACCGCCAGGCGCGCTGGCGCGAGACGTACCCGGCGGAGCAGCGCGCCGCCTTCCGCCGGCTGGCGGAGCGGGCCCGCGCCAATCACGTGACGCTGGGCTGGGCCGTCGCGCCGGGCCAGGCGATGTGCATGTCGTCGGACGGGGACGTCAAGGCCCTCACCCGCAAGCTGGACGCCATGTGGGCGCTCGGGGTGCGGGCGTTCCAGCTCCAGTTCCAGGACGTGTCGTACAGCGAGTGGCACTGCTCGGCGGACGCGAAGCGGTTCGGTTCGGGGCCGAGGGCGGCGGCGCGGGCACAGGCGGAGGTGGCGAACGCGGTGGCCCGGCACCTGGCGGACCGGCACCCCGGCACGGCGCTCTCGCTGATGCCGACCGAGTACTTCCAGGACGGCGCGACCGCGTACCGCACCGCGCTCGCCGCGGACCTGGCGGACGGCGTGGAGGTCGCCTGGACGGGCGTCGGCGTGGTGCCGCGCACCATCACCGGGAGCGAACTGGACCGTACCCGGCGGGCGTTCAGCTCCTCGGGCGGCGCGCACCAGCTGCTGACGATGGACAACTACCCGGTCAACGACTACGCGCAGGACCGCATCTTCCTCGGTCCGTACACCGGCCGGGAGCCGGCGGTGGCATCGGGTTCGGCGGCGGTCCTCGCGACGGCGATGGAGCAGCCGGCGGCGTCCCGGATCCCGCTGTTCACGACCGCGGACTACGCGTGGAACCCGCGCGACTACCGCCCCCAGGAGTCCTGGAAGGCGGCGATCGACGACCTCGCGGGCGGCGACCCGGGCACGGAGGCGGCGCTGACCGCGCTGGCGGGCAACGACGCGTCGTCGGTGCTCGGCGCGGACGAGTCGGCGTACCTGAAGCCGCTGCTCGCGGAGTTCTGGCGGGCCCGCACGACCACGGACGAGAAGCGGAACGCGCGGGCGGCCAAGGAGCTGCGCGGCGCGTTCACGGTCATGCGGCGCACCCCGCAGGCCCTCGGCTCGACCGCCCTGGACGCCGAGGTGCGGCCGTGGAGCGACAAGCTGGGCCGCTACGGCGCGGCGGGCGAGTCGGCGGTCGACATGCTGGACGCGGCGGAGCGCGGGGACGGCGCGGCGGCGTGGCGGGCCTCGAAGCGGCTCGCGGCGCTGCGCGAGGAGTTGAGGCGGAGCCGGGTGACGGTCGGCAAGGGCGTGCTCGACCCGTTCCTGGACCGGGCGCAGCGGGCGTTCGAGGCGTGGGCGGGCACCGACCGGGCGGACGCCGCGCACGGGACGCGGGCCGAACTGCCGCGCCGGCGCGCCCTGTCCACGGTGACGGTGCTGAGCGAGCCCGGCACCGGCGGCACGGTGGAGATCCATGTGCCGGGCGAGGGCTGGAAGCGGCTCGGCGCGGTCGCGGACGACGGCTTCACGGAGCTGGACGCGCGCAAGACGCTCGCCGACGGGATCCGGGTGACCGGTGCGGACGGGGACGCGGGCCGCGTCGAGCGCATCGTGCCCTGGTACGCGGACGCCCCGGCGGCGGCGTTCAGTCTGGCCCGCACCGAGGCGGACGCGGAGATCGGCGGCGGCGCCCAGCGGGTGACGGCGCGGCTCACGTCGCAGCGGCCCGGCGGGGTGCACGGCACGGTGACGGCGAAGGCCCCGCACGGCATCGAGGTGCGCACGCCGAAGCGGTCCGAACTGCCGCGCGGCGCCCGGGTCGACGTGCCGGTGGAGGTGTCGGTCCCGGCGGGCACCCCGGCCGGGGTCTACGAGATCCCGCTGACGTTCGGCGACGAGACCCGCACGGTCGCGGTCCGCGCCTTCCCGCGCACGGCGGGCCCCGATCTGGCGCGCGCCGGCAAGGCGTCCGCGTCGGCGGAGGAGACGGCCGACTTCCCGGCCTCCGGCGCCAACGACGGCGCCGCGGACACCCGCTGGTCCTCGCCCGCCGAGGACGGCGCGTGGTGGCAGGTGGAGCTGGCCGAGCCGGTCCGGCTGGGCCAGGTGGTGCTGCGCTGGCAGGACGCGTATCCGGCGGCATACCGCGTGCAGACGTCCGGGGACGGCCGCACCTGGCGCACGGCGGCGACCGTGCGGGACGGGCGCGGAGGCCGTGAGTCGGTGCGGATGGACGCGAAGGACACGCGGTTCGTGCGGGTCGTCGGCGACAAGCGGGCGACGAAGTACGGGATCTCGCTGTGGTCGGTGGAGGCGTACGCGGTGGCCCCGGCCCATTAGACCGGCTCCCGCCGGCCAACCGGAATCACCTCTCTCACTTGATGCCGCGTCGCACTCGACTATGTACTCAGTACCTATACCGCGTACATACTGATCTTCATGAGTACCCGCCACGTCCTGCTCGGCCTGCTCGTCGCCGAGCCGCGCCACGGCTACGAGCTGAAGCGACGCCACGACGAGCGGTTCCCGCAGGCGCGTCCGCTCGCGTACGCGCAGGTCTACACGACGCTCCAGCGGCTGGTCCGCGACGGGCTCGTGGAGGTCGAGGGCACCGACTCCGACGGCGGCCCCGAGCGCACCCTGTACCGCGCGACCGAGGAGGGGACGCGCGAGCTGCTCGGCTGGGCCGGGGAGGTCACCCCGCCCGCCCCGCACGTCGCCAACGAGATCTTCGCCAAGGTCGTCGTCGCCATCCTGCTCGCGGGGCACGGCGCCGACCCGGCCGCCCAGCTGCGCGAGCAGCGCGAGGCGCACATGGCCCGGATGCGCGAGCTCACCGCCGTGAAGACCGCCCCGGGCGCCGATCTGACCACCCTCCTGTCCGCCGACTACGCCCTCGTCCACCTCGACGCCGACCTGCGCTGGATGACCACCACCGCGGCCCGGCTCGCCACCCTGACCGCGGAGGTCACCTCAGCATGAGCACACTCCTGGCAGCCGAAGGCCTGACCAAGACGTACGGGAGGACGCCCGCGCTGCGCGGCGCCGCCGTCACGGTCGCGGCCGGGGAGATCCTCGCCGTCACCGGTGCCAGCGGAAGCGGGAAGTCGACGCTGCTGCACTGTCTGTCCGGCCTGGTCCGCCCCGACGCGGGCACGGTGACGTACGGGGAGCGGCGGCTCGACGGGCTCGACGCCGAGAAGCTGAGCGAGCTGCGCCGCACCGAGTTCGGCATCGTCCTGCAGTTCGGCCAGCTCGTCCCCGAGCTGACCGCGCTGGACAACGTGGCGCTGCCGCTGCTGCTCGCGGGCCGCCCGCGCGCGGCCGCGCGGGCCGAGGCGGACGCCTGGCTGGAGCGGTACGGGGTGCGGGGGCAGCGGGAGCTGCGGCCCGGCGAGATGAGCGGCGGGCAGCAGCAGCGGGTCGCGCTGGCCCGCGCCTCGGTCACGGAGCCGAAGGTGATCTTCGCGGACGAGCCGACGGGCGCGCTCGACTCCCTCGCCACCGAGCAGGTCCTGACCTCGCTGGTCCACCTGGCCCGCGAGACGCGCACGGCGGTGGTCCTGGTGACGCACGAGGCCCAGGTGGCCGCCTACGCGGACCGGGAGGTGCGCCTGCACGACGGGGAGGTCCAGGACGCTTCCGGCGCGGCCGGGATCCCGGCGGCCGGGGCGGAGGCGGCCCTGTGAGCCTCCTCTCCGATCTGCGGCTCGCCCGGCTGCTGACGCGCGGCGCGGACCGCCTGGAGCGGCGCCGGGCGGCGCTGACCGTGCTCGGGGCCACCGCCGCGAGCGGCTTCGGCGGGGCGGCGCTCGCCCTGGCCGGGACCGCGGACGGTGCCCGCTTCCCGTTCGGGAACGGGCTGCTGGACGGCGCCGGGACCCGGCACGGGGTGATCGCCGCGCTCCTGCTGCTGCTCGTGCCGGTGCTCGGCTTCCTCGGGCAGTGCGCGCGGGTCGGTGCCGTGCACCGGGACCGGCGGCTCGCGGCGCTGCGGCTCGCCGGGGGCGGGCCGCGCCAGGTGCGGCGGATCGCGGCCCTGGAGACGGGCGGCGCCTGCCTCGTGGGCGCGCTGATCGCGGCCGCCGGGTTCGGGGTCGGCGTCTGGCGGATGGAGCCCGTGCGCGGGTTCGGTGCCTGGAACGGCGACACGGCACTGATCGCGGCCGCCGCCATGGTCGTCGCCGTGCCGGTGCTCGGGGTGCTGGTGAGCGCGTTCGCCCTGCGCAAGGTCGTGGCCTCGCCGCTCGGCACCGTGCGGCGGCAGCGGCCCGGGCGCGGTCCGGGCCCGGTGCTCGGCTTCGCGCTGCCCGCGCTGGTGGTGCTGGCCGCGGCGGCGCTCGTCCTGCTCGGCGGCCGGCAGCGCTCGGCGACATGGCTGCCGCTGTTCGTGATCGGCACGGTGGTGCTCACCGGCGCCGCCGCGATCTGGACCGCCGGGGCGTCGGCGCGGATCGTCGGGCGGCGGCTCGGGGAGCGTACCGAGCGGCCCGATGTGCTGCTGGCCGCGCACCGGCTCCAGGAGGACCCCTGGGCGGCCTCGCGCAGCCACGCCACGCTGGTGCTGGTCACGGTGGTCGGGGTGGGCTTCGCCGGGATCGCGGAGATCTTCGTCGAGGGGCTGCGCCGCTCGCAGGCCGAGGGCACGCTCGGCATGGACATCGGCTACTACTCCTTCGGCCTGTGGCTGACCGCCGCGGCCGTCGGCGTCGCCCTGCTGATCAGCCTGGCCGGGCTCGCCGTGGGCACCGCCGAGTCGCTGTCCACGCGGCGCCGGGCGCTCGCCGCGCAGGCCGCGGCCGGAGTGCCGCGCCGGGTGCTGACCCGGGCGCTGCTCCTGGAGACGGCGCTGCCGCTGGCTCCGGGCCTCGTCCTGGCCACGGCCGGCGGCACCGCGATCCACGTGGCGTACGCGTTCCTGCTGCACATGCCCGTCCCCTGGGGCCTCCCCCTCCTGGTGCCGGTGGCCGTGTTCGCGGTCTGTCTGCTCGCCGCGGCGACGGCGCTGCCGCTGCTGACCCGCTCGCTGAGCCCGGAGCAGCTGCGGGTGGCGTGAGCCGGTACGCGCAAGGGGCGCCCGGGAGATGTCTCCGGGCGCCCCTTCACGTCGTACGGAACGCCGTACGAGGGTGGGTCTACTTCGCCAGGTTCGGCTGTATCGGCGCGGTGGCCAGGGACTGCGGCGAGGTGGTCGACGCGTAGGCCGACGGGGCCGCCATGCCGGCCGACGGGTCGCCCTCCTCCGGCGCGTCCGGCTGCTCGGGGACGCGGCCGACGATGCGGATGCCGGACGCGTCGAAGGCCCGCTTCACGCGCCAGCGCAGCTCGCGCTCGACGGAGAGGGCCTTGCCCGGCATCGTCTTGGCGCTGACCCGGACGACCATCGAGTCGAGCTGCACGCTGTCCAGGCCGAGGACCTCGACCGGGCCCCACAGCATCTCGTTCCACGGCTCGGACTTGCTCATGTCCTCGCCGACCTCGGTCAGCACGGCGCGCACCTTGTCGAGGTCCTCGTCGGAGCGGACGGTGACGTCGACGCCCGCCGTGGCCCAGCCCTGGGAGAGGTTGCCGATCCGCTTGACCTCGCCGTTGCGCACGTACCAGATCTCGCCGTCGGCGCCGCGCAGCTTCGTGACGCGCAGGCCGACCTCGATGACCTCGCCGGAGGCGACGCCCGCGTCGACCGTGTCGCCGACGCCGTACTGGTCCTCGAGGATCATGAAGACGCCGGAGAGGAAGTCGGTGACGAGGTTGCGCGCGCCGAAACCGATCGCGACACCGGCGACACCGGCCGAGGCCAGCAGCGGGGCCAGATTGATCTGGAAGGTGCCGAGGATCATCAGGGCCGCGGTGCCCAGGATGAGGAACGAGGCGACGGAGCGCAGCACGCTGCCGATGGCCTGCGAGCGCTGCCGCCGGCGCTCCACGTTGACCAGCAGGCCGCCGAGCGCGGTGCCGTCCACGGCCTGCGCCGTGCGGTTCATACGGTCGATCAGCTTGGTGATGGCCCGCCGGATCGCGACGCGCAGGACGGCGGCGATCACGACGATCAGCAGGATGCGCAGTCCGATGCCCAGCCACGTGGACCAGTTCTGCTCGACCCAGCTGGCGGCCTGCCCGGCCTGCTCCTGGGCGTCCTTGAGCGTGGGCTGGGTGTCGGCGTCCGCGGCCGACAGGACGGACAAGATCACGGCGGGTACCTCCAGGCGTAGCCATCTGCCCGCCTCGGGGGACGCGGCTCGGGGAACAGGAGCGGGCAGACCCACCACACTAACGGGGCATTGTGTGTGGATCGTTGTCATGTTCGAGGGAGAGACCGTGCTCACCTGGGGATGAACGAGTTGCGGTCGACATGTGGTCGAAAACACTCCCAGCCCGTTACGCGGACATGGTGGCGCCATGACCAGGCATGAGGGGAGACTGACTACGAGATCGTCCCGGCGCGAGCCACGCGCCGCCGGCGTACAAGGAGGCATCCGTGCCGCATGTCCTGGTCCTCAACGCGTCGTACGAGCCTCTCGGCGTCGTACCGCTCCGCCGCGCGCTCGTACTCGTCCTCGAGAACAAGGCCATCTGCCTCGAGGAGTCCGGCGCCTTCATGCACAGCGCGACACGTACCGTCCCCGCACCCAGCGTGGTCCGGCTCAAGCGGTTCGTCCGGGTCCCTTACCGGGGGCCCGTTCCTCTGACGAGGCGGGCGCTGTTCGCCCGTGACGGCGGCCGCTGCATGTACTGCGGTGGCGTCGCAACCAGCGTCGACCACGTGATCCCGCGCAGCCGCGGGGGACAGCACGCCTGGGACAACGTGGTGGCGTCGTGCCGACGCTGCAACCACACGAAAGCGGACCGGCACCTGGTGGAGATCGGCTGGCGCCTGCGCCACAAGCCGGCCCCGCCCACCGGTCTGGCCTGGCGCATCATCGGGACCGGGCATAGGGACCCGCGCTGGCTGCCGTACCTGCAGCCGTTCGGCGCGGACGAGGCCCTGGCCCGGATCGAAGGCATCTCCGCCTGACCGTCGATCCGGGCTTCTGCGTTCTCGGGGGCCTCGCCTCCCGGAGGCCTCGAATGGGCCCCCCCCCCCCCGGGGCCCGGGCGCCGCCACCGCACCCCCCCCCCCCTACGGGGAGGGGGGGCGCCCCGGCCCCCCCCCGCGGTGGGCCCCGCCGGGCGCGGTGCCCTCCCGCCAATACACACCCCCCACAGCGCCACGCTCGGGGAGCGGGACCTGACCGCCGTCCGGGCCGTACGGGACCGGTTCGCCGAGGTCTTCTCGG